>DPHE01000064.1:45132-49841 GCA_003521815.1 Colwellia sp. | reverse complement strand
ATGTACATAAAACTTTTAGTGTAAATCAATAATATACTTAATATTAATTTTCTCTATAGAATATTTTTATCCTTTGATTTTACTTTAAGACTTTTTTATAATCATTATTTATTGATGGTCTAAACTTAATACATATTCAATAAATTATTAAGGATAACTTATGGGTACCACGAGGACGTGCCAAGCGCCGTTTTTACAAAAAATGATAGCTGAAAATAATGAAACTCGAGTGCCTATGTATCTTGAGCAATTATTGCTTTTCCCTCTCGATATTCAAGATATAATAATTGAAGAAATTAGCCATTTAGATCATTGTGATAGTGATGCTATCGCTAGGATTATCCACCATTACTCCATGATAGATATTAAGTAGTTTACCTATAGTATATTGAGTCGCTAGAGTCTAAAAGTATTGTTAAGTCGACAGTTGCTGATTTCTAAGCTTAGCAATATCATCACGAATTGTAGCAGCTTGTTCAAATTCTAAGTTTTGAGCACATAAATACATTTCTTTTTCAAGTTGCTGAATTTTATTATCAATTCCTTGTGTCGTTAGTAACTTATAATTAGCATGTCGTTCAGCAACTTTATCTAGCTCCTTGGACTTGCTAAAGCCACCAACACCCATAACATCAGTGATTTTTCTAACTACTCCTTTAGGAGTAATATTCTTGTCTATATTATTTTGATGCTGTTTCTCTCTTCGACGTTCGGTTTCATCAATGGCTTTACGCATTGATTTAGTGACTTTACCTGCATATAAAATAGCCCTACCGTTAATATTACGCGCTGCTCTACCAATGGTTTGAATAAGTGAGCGCTCTGAGCGTAAAAAGCCTTCTTTGTCTGCGTCTAGTATGGCGACAAGCGACACTTCAGGCATATCTAAACCTTCACGTAATAAATTAATACCCACTAACACATCAAACTTACCCAAACGAAAATCACGAATGATCTCAACCCGTTCTACGGTATCAACATCAGAATGCAAATAACGTGTTTTTATACCATGTTCATCTAAGTAATCAGTTAAATCTTCCGCCATTCGCTTAGTTAACGTAGTCGCTAATACGCGTTCATTTAAGGGTAATCGTTTGTGAATTTCAGATAATAAATCATCCACTTGTGTTTCTACCGGGCGCACTTCTATTTGGGGATCTAACAAGCCAGTAGGACGCACAACTTGCTCAGCGATATCTCCTGCTGACTTTTCAATTTCATAGTTGCTTGGCGTTGCTGACACATAGATAGTTTGTGGCGAAAGTGCTTCAAACTCTTCAAACTTCATCGGCCTATTATCAAGCGCAGAAGGTAATCTAAAACCATATTCTACTAAGTTTTCTTTACGTGATCTGTCACCTTTGTACATCGCGCCTATTTGCGGGACAGTTACATGAGATTCATCAATAATAAGCAAACCATCATCAGGTAAATAATCAAATAACGTCGGCGGTGCTTCACCTGAGCCTCGACCTGACAAATAACGAGAGTAATTTTCAATGCCAGAGCAGTAACCAAGCTCTGTCATCATTTCAATATCAAATTGAGTCCGCTGTGATATTCGCTGCTCTTCAACTAAGCGATTATTGTCTTTAAGGAATTGTGTTCTGTCTTTTAACTCAATTTTAATCTTATCAACAGCGGCTAAAATTTTTTCTCTCGGAGTTGCATAATGAGTTTTTGGATAAATAGTCACTCGGGCCAATTTACGCTCAACCTGCCCTGTTAACGGATCAAATTGACTAATACGCTCAATTTCTTCATCAAATAATTCTATTCTTAAGGCTAGCCTGTCAGACTCTGCTGGAAAAACATCAATAACATCACCACGTACCCTATAAGTTGCTCGTGCAAAAGCGACATCATTACGGGTGTATTGTAGTTCAGCTAGCCGACGTAAAATATCACGTTGGTTAATAATATCCCCTTGGCTTATATGAAGCATCATTTTCAAATAGGAGTCAGGATCACCTAACCCATAAATAGCAGAGACAGAAGCAATAATGATGACATCGCGCCGCTCTAACAGCGCCTTAGTAGCAGATAAACGCATTTGTTCTATATGTTCGTTTACCGAGGCATCTTTTTCAATGAAAGTATCGGTTGTTGGTACATAAGCCTCTGGTTGATAATAATCATAATAAGAAACAAAATATTCAACGGCATTGTTAGGAAAAAATTCTTTCATTTCACCATAAAGCTGAGCAGCTAAGGTTTTATTTGGCGCTAACATCATCGTTGGGCGATTCAATTTTTCAATAACTTTAGCGATAGTAAAGGTTTTACCCGATCCGGTAACACCGAGTAATGTTTGATGGGCTAAACCGGCATCAATACCCTCAAGTAATTGTTTAATTGCAGTTGGCTGATCACCCGCTGGCGTATAGTTTGACTCTAATATAAAGGATTTTAAATTTGTTTCTTTTAAAATGATATTTTTCAAGATGATTTTTCCTGGGCTACGCTACTCACAATAAACTCATCACCATTAAATTGCTTGGAAAACAGTCGATAAGAAATAGTTGCCATGACTAAGTTCCCTATTAGCGCACCAATAAAGAAACCATGTAAACCATAAAAATAACTACCTATGGAGGCCAGCGGTACATAACAAATAAATAATCGTATAAAACTCAATACTAGAGCTACTATCGGCTTATGCAACGCATTAAAAGAAGAATTAGTTAAAATAATTACGCCTTGAAAACCATAACCTAGTGGAAAAATCCACATAAATAGCACAATGATATCGGCAACCTTTTGCTCTTTTGCAAAAGCAGAGGCGATCCAAGGAGCAGCAATAATTAACACAACATAGATCAATAGTTGCCAATACAAAACAAACTTAATTGACGTTTTATAGGCATGCTTAACTCTGTGCATATGACCGGCACCAAAATTTTGGCTAATAAATGGCGGTAACGTCATCGACAGAGCCAGAACAACTAAACAGGCAATAGATTCAATTCTAGATCCGACACCAAAGCCAGCAACCACTGATTCACCATAAGTTGCGGCAATAGCCGTCATAATAGCGGCAGCAATTGGGGTTAACATATTTGCACCTGCAGCAGGTAAACCAATTTTCAAAATAATACGACATGACGAAATTAACTGCTTAAGCGATAATAAATGCGTATGAATTAAGTTTTTTTGTTTTGTTAAGATAGTCAATGCAAATGAAAAACCAAACAACCAAGAAATAAATGTGGCGATAGCAGCACCTTGAATACCCATGGCAGGAACAGGACCAAAACCAAAAATAAAGATAGGGTCAAGAATCGCATTAATTAATCCGGCACTGCCCATGATTATGCTAGGTGTTTTAGTATCCCCTGATGCTCGAAGAATAGCGTTACCGATCATAGGACCAATTAAAAAAACACTACCTATATACCAAATATCCATATACTCATGAATTAAAGGTAATAGAGATGCTTGAGCCCCTAATAAAGTAAATAACTCGTCAGTAAATATATAACCTAAAAAAGATAGGCTAATGACAATAACAGCAGCTAGATATAAAGCTGCTGTCGCAGAGTTTTTTGCCGATTCATGATCATCACTTCCTAAAAACCTTGCAATAACTGCTGAAGTCCCTATTCCTAAGCCGATCATGAAGCTAATAACGGTAAAAGTAACAGGAAAAGTAAAACTAATAGCCGCTAAAGGCTGAGTACCTAATAAACTAACAAAAAAAGTATCTATTAAATTAAATGTCATTAATAAGACCATGCCGTAGATCATTGGAATGGTCATTCTTTTGATTGTACTAGCAACGGGATCTTTTAATAAATTTACCGGTTGTTTCTTACTCATGGTTATTTTATTTAATATCATTAATAAACTTTATTAAAGGGAGAGTTCATAAGCTCTTTTAGCTGTTCATCCATTGTAATCAAATCCAAAAGAAATGCACAGTGAATGCTGTTAAATATATCTTTGTTTAAAAATCACACCAAACACTTAAAAAAGCAACAAAATAAACACAACCTATTGATTTAAAACATTTAAAACATATACAAAATAAATTATTGACTTAGCTACAAGCTAGTTAAAACGATAATATAAAGAGTTATTATAAATTAACTCACATAGTTATCCACAACTTCGGTGGATAACTACCAATATCATCCTACAGATAAAAATTTATATTCAATGATTATAAAACACCCCATAAATGCTGATAAACTAACTTTAGTGAACGTAATTTAGGCAAACAAACTAATAAATGAATTTTTTCTTATTTTTGTGTTGACACTAAGCCCACAGGTCTTTATTATTTCGCCCCGTTAGCCAAGTAGGTTAACAAGCTAATCGAAAGAAAAGCAACTCCCTAAGTATCAGTTAGTAGAGCCTAGGAGATTAGTTACTGTTAATCCATGTAGTCTAATCAAAAATAAAAAATTTATTCCTTAAGTATCAGTTGGTAGAGCTTAGGAGATTAGTTACTGTTAATCCATGTAGTTTAATCAAAATGAAAAGAATTATTCCCCAATAGCTCAGTTGGTAGAGCGATGGACTGTTAATCCATGTGTCACTGGTTCGAGCCCAGTTTGGGGAGCCACATTATATAATGAGTCATTACAAGCTCATGTAAAATTTTTATTTCCTAAGCACTCGTTGCTAGAGCTTAGGAGATTAGTTACTGTAAATACATGTAGTCTAATCAATAATGAAAGAAATTATTCCCCAATAGCTCAGTTGGT
>DPHE01000064.1:29730-44935 GCA_003521815.1 Colwellia sp. | reverse complement strand
AGCCCAGTTTGGGGAGCCACATTAAATAAGGCTACGAAAAATCGTAGCCTTTTTTATTGCCATTAAAAAAGTTTTACTCCCCAATAAAAGTCAGTTGGTAAAGAGATGGACTGTGCTCTTTATTCGATAAACATGTGTCATTGGTTCGAGCCCCTGTTTTATAAAGAGCTGGGAGCCACATTAAAAAGTGTTTATTTGCCTATGTACTTTACTCATTAGTTTAATAATAACGTCATCTTTGACGTTATTTATCTCTGTTGGCATTAAGCACACCATTCACATTAATAATCGCCGTTCGCCCTGAGCTTGTCGAAGGGTCGAAGGGCTTAAAGTACTGCTGGCATGACACTCTGTCTCAATAATAAATTTTTCCTGATTGATCTACATAGGCAAGTAAAAAAAAGACCTTATCATCACTAAGATAATAAGGTCTATAACAAACAAATAACATTAGCAGATTTATAAAACATACTGTTTAGTGTTCTTTATTTTTCTGCAATCAACTCTTGTTTATTTTCATAAGAAATCACTAGATTGTCTTTTTTCACTCCAACCTTAGCGACACCACCATTGGTTAGTTCCCCAAAGAGTAATTCATTAGCTAGCTCTTTTTTAAGCTTTTCTTGAATTAACCTTGACATAGGTCTAGCCCCCATCGATTTATCATAACCATGCTCTACAAGCCATTTTTTAGCATCACGGCTTAGCTCTAATGAAACGCCTTTTTCATCAAGCTGTACTTGTAATTCAACAATAAACTTATCAACTACTTGTTGAATTACTTCATTATCAAGATGATTAAACCAAACGATATTATCTAGGCGATTTCTAAACTCTGGTGAAAAAACTTTATTTATTTCACTCATCGCATCTAAACTATGATCCTGTTGTTTAAAACCAATTGATTGACGTACGGTTTCTTGTACACCAGCATTAGTGGTTAAGACTAGAATAATACTTCTAAAATCGGCTTTACGCCCATTATTATCGGTTAAAGTGCCATGATCCATCACTTGCAATAAAATATTGTAAACATCTTCATGAGCCTTTTCGATTTCATCAAGTAAAACAACTGCATGAGGGTGCTTCAAAACAGCATCAGTTAATAAACCGCCCTGTTCATAACCCACATAACCCGGAGGAGCGCCAATCAATCGGCTAACCGCATGTTTTTCCATGTACTCTGACATATCAAAACGCAACAGTTCAACACCTAATATTTTTGCAAGTTGCTGCGTGACTTCTGTTTTACCTACCCCAGTAGGTCCGGCAAATAAAAATGAGCCAACCGGTTTTTCTTCATTGCCAAGTCCTGCCCGTGATAAGCGAATAACAGAGGTTAATTCATCTATCGCATTGTCTTGACCAAAGACCACAAGCTTTAAATTACGATCAAGATTCTTAAGGCTATCTTTTTCCGATGATGATACTGATTTTTCCGGTATTCTAGCCATGTTTGCCACAACAGCCTCAATATCAGTATTGTTGATAGTTTTTTTACGTTTAGAAGCGACCACAAGTTGCTGTTTTGCACCTGCCTCATCAATAACATCAATCGCTTTATCAGGTAAAAAACGTTCATTAATGTACTTAGCAGAAAGCTGTGCTGCTGCACGTAAAGCGGCATTAGTATAACGAACACCATGATGTAATTCGTACTTTTCTTTTAGCCCTTGCAGTATTTTAGTGGTGTCTTCAACACTTGGTTCAACAATATCAATTTTCTGAAAACGCCTTGCTAATGCACGGTCTTTTTCAAAAATACTTTGATATTCTTGATAAGTAGTAGAACCTAAACAACGAAGTTTACCTGCTGAAAGTAAAGGTTTTATTAGATTAGATGCATCCAACATACCACCAGATGCAGCTCCTGCACCAATAATAGTGTGTATTTCATCAATAAATAAAACAGCATTATCGTCTGATTCAAGATCTTTCAATAAAGCTTTAAAGCGTTTTTCAAAGTCACCTCTATATTTGGTGCCTGCAAGTAAAGCTCCCATATCCAAAGAATAAATAGTGGCATTTTTTAAAAACTCAGGAACTTTACCTACAACAATTAAATTAGCTAAACCTTCTGCAATTGCCGTTTTACCGACCCCTGCTTCACCAACGAATAACGGATTATTTTTTCGACGACGACTTAATACCTGTAAAGTTCGTTCTAATTCACTATCTCGTCCAATTAGCGGATCAATATTACCTTTAAGTGCTTCTTCATTTAAATTAACCGAAAAATTCTCAATAGTTCTAGGTTCTTCTTCACTGACTTGTTCATCTTCTTCAACAGCAGAATGGTTAGAGCTACCTTCAACCTTAGCTATACCATGTGAGATGAAATTAACAATATCTAATCGACTAATATCTGATTTTTTCAATATATAAGCCGCTTGAGATTCTTGTTCACTAAAAATAGCAACCAGAACATTAGCGCCATTTACTTCACTTTTACCTGACGATTGCACATGAAAAACTGCCCGTTGTAATACGCGCTGGAACCCAAGAGTAGGTTGTGTTTCACGTTCATCTTCCTCAACAGGTATGAGCGGAGTAGTTTCATTAATAAACTCAAGGAGACTGCTTCTAATTATATTTAAGTCTACACCACACGCGCCAAAAACCTCAATGGCTGAGGGGTTATCTAACAGTGCTAACAGTAAATGCTCTACCGTTATGAATTCATGACGAGATTCTTTAGCTTGTTTAAAAGCTAAGTTAAGCGAAATTTCTAAGTCTTTATTAAGCATAGGTACTCCAATTTATATCCTTGCGCACTTTTTTACTTTTATGTTTATTTAGGTAATATATGATCTAGCATTAAGCTTTTTCTAATACACACTTTAATGGGTGTTGACACTCTAATGCGAAACGAGCAACTTGATCTACTTTAGTTTCTGCAATATCCGCAGTATATGTGCCACAAAGCGCTTTACCTTTATAATGAATAGTTAACATTATGTCGGTCGCTTGATCTGATGTTTTATTGAAGAATTTACATAAAACTTCTACTACAAAATCCATAGGCGTATAATCATCGTTAAGTAAAATAACATGATATTTAGGTGGTTTTTCTACCTCATTCCTAACATCTTCTTCAACAAGCTCATGGCTGTCAATTAGTTCTTTCCAATTACTCATATATTTATCTTAGTCTCTACTGTTAATTTTTGCTGTAACTTTTTTGTCAATAACCATTAAAAAAACGAGTGAAATTCAGTTATTCCACTTGACTAATTCAATATTTTACCTAGGATTTAATTGCTGGCTGTTTTTTAGCTGCGCATGTGTATATGATTAATTATATCTCTATTTTGATAAGACTAAAATTAAATAAAAATAATTGATTTAAGCATACCTATAATACTGAAGGATTTAGAGGAAGTAGATGCATGGCTCATGGTAAAGTTAAATGGTTTAATAATGCGAAAGGTTTTGGTTTTATTCGTCCTGATAGTGGTGGAGAAGATATTTTTGCTCACTACTCAACCATTGAAATGGATGGATACCGTACATTAAAAGCCGGTCAGGATGTCAATTACGAACTAAATGAAGGAGCTAAGGGGCACCATGCGGCCAGCATAAAACCAACAGATGAAGAAATAGAGTAATATAGTGTCAGCTACACAATAACATAAAAAACACAGCGGATAGGCTGTGTTTTTTATGTTTATAATTTGGAATGCTTGACGGTTAAGAGAACTTAGGAGCAAACTACATTATTGGTATTTCACCTTCAAAATTCACTACTCGTAATGACACTTACATATGATCAACAATACAATCACCAAATTGAGAACAAGTAACTAAAGTCGCATCATCCATTAATCGTTCAAAATCATACGTTACTGTTTTAGCTCCAATAGCCCCTGACATTCCTTTTAAGAGTAAATCAGCAGCTTCTACCCACCCCATATGTCTGAGCATCATTTCTGCTGATAATATTACAGAGCCTGGGTTTACTTTATTTTTACCCGCATACTTAGGAGCAGTTCCATGGGTAGCCTCAAATATTGCCACTTCATCATTTAAATTAGCGCCTGGAGCAATACCAATACCACCCACTTGCGCGGCTAAGGCATCAGACAAGTAATCACCATTTAAATTAAGCGTTGCAATAACACTATATTCAGCTGGTCGAAGCAAAATTTGCTGCAACATAGCATCAGCAATGACATCTTTTATGATGATTTCTTTACCTGTTTTAGGACTTTTAACACGACACCAAGGACCACCGTCAATTAACTCCGCACCAAATTCTTCAAAAGCTAATTCATAACCCCAGTCTTTAAAAGCGCCTTCAGTAAATTTCATAATATTACCTTTGTGCACTAGCGTTACCGAGTCTCTATTATTGTCAATGGCATATTGTATTGCTTGGCGAACTAACCGTTGAGTACCTTTTTTAGAAACTGGCTTTATGCCAATACCACAATTTTCAGTAAAGCGAATTTTAGTTACACCCATTTCTTCTGTTAAGAAAGAAATAACCTTTTTAGCTGCATCTGTGCCCGCTTGATATTCAATACCTGCATAGATATCTTCCGTATTTTCACGGAAAATAACCATATCGACCTCACTAGGTCTTTTCACTGGGCTCGGCACCCCTGTAAACCACTGAACAGGTCGTTGACATACATACAAATCTAAAATTTGACGTAAGGCTACATTCAATGAACGCATGCCACCCCCAACAGGTGTGGTTAATGGGCCTTTGATACCCACTTTATACTCTTTAAACATGTCCAACGTTTCATCGGGCAACCACGTTTCAGAATCATACACTTGAGTTGCTTTTTCGCCCGCATATACTTCCATCCAGGCAATTTTTCGCTCATTGCCATAAGCTTTACGAATAGCAGCATCAACGACTTTAATCATAGGGGGTGTCACATCAACACCAATACCATCACCTTCAATAAAAGGAATAATAGGATTATTTGGTACTAATAATTTACCGTTCGATACAGTAATTTTATCACCTATACTGGGGATTGAGATTTTACTTGTCATAAAGCGCTCTCCTAATTGGAAGAATGGGCATCGACCAATGCCTATAAAATATATAAAAGAAAAAAAAGATAAATCAATCGATATTAAAAAATATCAATATTATTAACTTCACTTAATTTAGCGAACGTAATGCTGTGTAACTCAGTCTAACCTAAAACTTAGGAAAAAGAGCCGCGACGATAATCACTCACAAGTGATAGTTATTATTACCCTACTAAATACAACTTTAGATAAAAAAAGGTCAAGTTTTACCACTTGACCCTTTTTTAACTAATCCCATTACTTACATTTATAACAATGCTAATAAAATAGTATTTAACGTTTCACTTGGACGCATAGCTTTTTCTGCTTGGGCGGCATCAGCAAAATAATAACCACCTATATTCATAGCCGGCCCTTGGGCTGTATTTAGCTCTGCAACAATTTTTTGTTCTTGTTTAGCAAATGCTTGTGCAACACCCGTAAAGCTGGCTTTAAGCTCACCATCACTCGTTTGTTGTGCTAGTGCTTTTGCCCAATACATAGCAAGATAAAAATGACTACCTCGGTTGTCTAATTCACCCACTCTTCGTGATGGTGATTTATTACTATCTAAAAATTCACCGGTGGCTTTATCTAATGTATCAGCAAGCACTTGTGCTTTGGTATTACCTGTCGTAACACTTAAATGTTCTAAAGAAGCGGCTAAAGCTAAAAATTCACCTAAGGAATCCCAACGTAAGTGATTTTCTTTTTCAAATTGCTGAACATGCTTAGGTGCACTACCACCTGCGCCCGTTTCAAATAAACCACCACCATTCATCAATGGCACAACAGATAACATTTTAGCGCTAGTACCTAGCTCTAAAATTGGAAATAAATCGGTTAAGTAATCACGCAACACATTACCGGTAACAGAAATAGTATCTTCACCTTTAATAATACGTGCCAAAGTAAATTCGCATGCGGCAACAGGATTAAGAATTTGAATATCTAAACCGGCTGTATCATAGAGTGCTAAATAAGCATTTACCTTATTGATCATCTCTCTGTCGTGTGCTCGGTTTTCATCTAACCAGAATATAGCAGGCATCCCTGATGCTTTAGCGCGAGTAATGCTGAGTTTAACCCAATCTTGAATAGGTAAATCTTTGGCTTGACACATGCGCCATATATCACCTTTTTCAACACTGTGCTCAAGTAAAGTAGTACCACGGGCATCAACAACACGTACGCTACCAGCTTCACTCATAATAAATGTTTTATCATGAGAACCATACTCTTCAGCTTTTTGCGCCATTAAACCAACATTAGGCACTGTACCCATGGTTGTTGGATCAAACGCACCATGCTCTTTACAGAAATCAAAAACGGTTTGGTAAACACCGGCATAACATCTATCAGGAATCATCGCTTTAGTATCTTTCAACTGATCATCTGGACCCCACATTTTACCAGAAGAGCGCAACGTTGCCGGCATAGAGGCATCAACAATCACATCACTTGGCACATGTAAGTTAGTAATACCTTTATCTGAATCAACCATGGCAAGTTCAGGACGATCAGCAAAAACTGCCGCTAAATCAGCCTCTATTTCTGCTTTTTTATCACTCGGTAAGCGACTAATTTTACTGTAGACATCACCAATACCATTATTGGCATCAACACCTAGCTGGTCAAAAATCTCACCGTGTTTTTCAAAAACATCTGCATAAAATACTTTAACTGCGTAACCGAAAATAACAGGATCCGAGACTTTCATCATGGTCGCTTTTAAATGTAACGACAATAAAACATCTTCTTTTTTAGCATCCGCAATACACTGTTGATAAAATTCAATCAAAGAAGATTTACTTAATAAAGATGAATCTATTATTTCACCCGTTAATAGTGCCAAGCTCTCTTTTAACACTTTTACGCTGCCATTTTGTGTAACAAATTCAATTTTTACATTTGTTGCGTAATTTACAGTGACTGATTGCTCTGACTCATAAAAATCACCACCATTCATACTCGCGACATGAGATTTTGATTCTTTTGACCAAACACCCATTGAGTGAGGGTTATTACGTGCATACTGCTTAACTGAAGCGGGTGCACGTCTATCTGAGTTACCTTCACGTAAAACAGGGTTTACCGCACTGCCTTTAATTTTATCATAGGTATATTTAATTGATTTTTCTGCGTCATTTTGTGGCTCTTCAGGATAATTAGGTACTGCATACCCCTTATCCTGTAGTTCTTTTATCACAGCATGTAATTGCGGCACAGAAGCGCTGATATTAGGTAATTTAATAATATTTGCATTCGGGTTAGTAACCATCTCACCTAATTCAGCTAATGCATCATCAATACGCTGTACTTGAGTTAAATATTTTGGAAAGTTTGCCAAAACGCGACCGGCTAAAGAAATATCACGAGTTTCAACATTAATACCCGAAGATGCAGTATATGCTTGGATAATAGGTAATAAAGAATATGTTGCTAAGGCGGGTGCCTCATCAGTAATAGTATAAATAATTTTTGAGTTATCAGTGCTCATGAGCTTCCTAATTTATTGGTTAAGCTTACATTTATTTAGC
Source organism: Colwellia sp. (assembly GCA_003521815.1). GTDB lineage: Bacteria > Pseudomonadota > Gammaproteobacteria > Enterobacterales > Alteromonadaceae > Colwellia. The sequence continues at coordinate 37,364 of DPHE01000064.1, read as the reverse complement.
TTAAATCGATCAATTAACATTAGCTTACATCAGAATAATCGCTAATATTTAACATTTATTTTTCGCGCGGTATATTATAGTAATTCAAGACATATTAATATAGCCGAGTATAAGCACTAATTGCTCTCCTTCATTAAAATCAAGATAAAAATGAACAACAACAAAGATAATACAAGACATAGAGCCAAACTATTCACAAAGGTACGATCAGAAAAAAGCCATACTAAAATAGTACTTTTCAATAAACCTTTTGATGTTTTGTGCCAATTTACCGATGAAAATCATATTGGAAAACAAAAACGTCAAACCCTAAAAGATTTTATTCCAATAAAAGGTATTTATGCTGCAGGACGACTTGATCGAGACAGTGAAGGCTTATTACTGCTGACCAATGATGGTCAATTACAAAACAAAATTGCCCATCCAAAAAAGAAAACATCCAAAACCTACTGGGTTCAGGTAGAAGGCAGCCCAACTGACAATGATTTAGCTAAACTACGCAATGGGGTAGAACTTAAAGACGGTATAACATTACCGGCTAAAGTAGCCCGTATGATTGAGCCACAAATATGGCCTCGAATTCCCCCCATTAGAGAACGAGCCCATATAACAACAACTTGGCTTGAAATAATTATTACCGAAGGACGTAACCGACAAGTACGGCGTATGACTGCAAATATAGGTTTCCCCACGTTACGTTTAATTCGTTATGCCATCGGTCAATGGACGATAACTAACATAGATAATGGTGCATATAGAATAATCGAATAAAGCTATATGCAAGCCTCCTCAAAATCTAAGATTCAGCGAGAATATTGAGGTCTCATGAGTATATAATAATTGATCTTAAACATGACTATTTAATCACGATAACGGTCATGTTATAATTGCGCGCCTTTTTATGCAGTACATGTACTTTTAATATCACGAGTTTTTAATGTCCATAGAGCTTACAACCCAACACAATAAGTTACCAAAGCAAAAAGCACCACAAAATACAAAAGTGATTGTGGGCATGTCAGGTGGTGTCGACTCCTCTGTTTCTGCTTTATTATTAAAAGAACAAGGTTATCAAGTTGAAGGTTTGTTCATGAAAAACTGGGAAGAGGATGATACCGACGAGTATTGTGCTGCTGCGCAAGACTTAGAAGATGCGCAAGCCATTTGTGGTAAACTAGACATAAAACTGCATACCATCAACTTTGCCACTGAATACTGGGATAATGTATTCGAGTATTTCCTCGCTGAATATAAAGCAGGACGTACTCCAAACCCAGATATCATGTGCAATAAAGAAATAAAATTTAAAGCCTTTTTAGAATTTGCTTGTGAAGACTTAGGCGCAGATTACATCGCAACAGGCCATTATGTGCAACGAAATTTTGTCGATGGCCATTGGACTATGGTGCGTGGTTTAGACAATAACAAAGACCAAAGCTACTTTTTATACACCTTAAATGAGCAACAACTCTCACATACATTATTTCCTGTAGGTCAGATAGAAAAACCACAAGTTCGCGCCATTGCTGAAAAAGCAGGGTTAATCACCCATAATAAAAAAGATAGTACCGGTATCTGTTTTATTGGTGAACGTAAATTTAAAGATTTTTTAGGGCAGTATTTACCCGCTCAGCCAGGCATTATTGAATCTGCAGAAGGAGTCGCAGTTGGGCATCATGATGGCTTGATGTATCACACGCTAGGGCAACGCAAAGGTTTACGTATTGGCGGTTTAGCCAATGCGGGTGAAGAACCTTGGTATGTCGTAGAAAAAGATTTACTTCGCAACGTACTTATTGTGGGTCAAGGGCATAACCATCCTCGTCTATTTTCTAAAGGATTAATTGCCAATCAATTACATTGGGTCGATCGCCAAGAGTTAGCTTCACCCATCAAGTGCACAGTAAAAACGCGCTATCGCCAAGACGATGTTGCCTGTATCGTCAGCCCGTTAGAAAAGAAATTAAATCAACATGCAGAGGCAACACTTGAATATCAAATAGACTTTATTGAGCCACAAAGCTCAGTAACACCAGGCCAATCAGTCGTATTTTACCAAGATGATATCTGTCTAGGTGGTGGTATTATTAATACCCTGATTCGCTAAGTAAAGCGTTAATATATTAACCATAACCATTAATTTTCAATAAAAGCAGTTTAGATAATACATGAAAGAACTAACCATCACTTTTGCCGCTATATGCCAAGTAGCACACCTTGTACAGCAAGTATCCCGCAATGGCCAAGTTGATGATAATGAGCTTGCAGTGATACTCAATAGCATAATCACAACCTCTCCAGAAAACACATTAGCCGTTTATGGCGGCGAATTAGCCAATATTAAACAGGGTCTTGAATTATTAATTAATCATCTAGGTGATTCGAAATGCGAAAATGGTAAAAAATCTACCGTCAAAGATCCTGAATTTACCCGTTATATTATTAGCTTAATTAATTTAGAACGTCGTCTAACAAAGAAGCCTCAGCAACTAACACAGCTTGGTGAACGCATTGATGCAAGTAAAAGACAACTTGAACATTATTCAATAACCAGTGACACGCTAATTGCTAGTTTTGCCAGTATTTACAGTGATATTATTAGCCCCCTTGGTGCGCGTATTCAAGTAACTGGGGAGCCTAATATTTTAAAGCAAACGGCTAGCCAGCATAAAATTAGAGCCTTATTGCTAGCAGGTATAAGGTCTGCCGTATTATGGCGACAAGTCGGTGGTAAACGTCGAACCGTATTATTTAGTCGTAATAAATTAGTCAAAAAAGCCAAAGAATTACTCGAACAGATATAAACATAAGCACTCGTAAAAAATAAACATTTTAATCATTTTTAAAAATTAGATCTTAACTTAGGAACATATTATGGAACTTTCAGCGTTAACGGCAATATCGCCTGTAGATGGTAGGTATGGTAGCAAAACAAGTGACTTACGCCCTATTTTTAGTGAATTTGGTTTGACCAAATATCGTGTCACTGTGGAAGTACGTTGGTTACAAAAATTAAGCGCAACTAAAGCCATTGAAGAAGTTCCTGTTTTTAGTGATGCAGCAAATGAAGCATTAAACAAAATTGTTAGCGAATTTAATGAGCAAGATGCTTTACGTATTAAAAACATTGAAGCGACAACCAATCATGATGTAAAAGCCGTTGAGTACTTTTTAAAAGAAAAAATTAGTGATAACGCTGAATTACATGCCGTAACTGAATTTATTCATTTTGCTTGTACTTCTGAAGACATTAATAACCTATCTCATGCGTTAATGCTAAAAGAATGTCGTGAATTTATACTGCTACCAGCCATTGATGAAATTTTATCAAGCATAAAAGGCCTAGCGGTTGAATATAAAACTATTCCTATGATGTGCCGTACGCATGGACAACCGGCATCACCTAGCACCTTAGGTAAAGAAATGGCCAATGTTTATGTTCGTTTAAAACGTCAACGTCAACAAATTAGCGAAGTAGAGTTATTGGGTAAAATCAATGGCGCTGTAGGTAACTACAATGCACACCTTAGTGCCTACCCTGAAGTAAAATGGCATCAATTTGCTGAAGAATTTGTTAATGATTTAGGGTTAACGTTTAATCCTTTTACCACTCAAATAGAACCGCATGATTACATTGCTGAGTTATTTGACGCAGTTGCACGTTTCAATACTATTTTAATTGATTTTGACCGCGATATTTGGGGCTACATCGCCATGGGTCACTTTAAGCAAAAAACAATTGCCGGTGAAATTGGATCATCCACCATGCCACATAAAGTTAACCCAATTGACTTTGAAAACTCAGAAGGTAACTTAGGTATTGCTAACGCATTATTTAATCATTTAGCGCAAAAATTACCTATTTCTCGCTGGCAACGTGATTTAACTGATTCAACGGTATTACGTAATTTAGGTGTCGGCTTTGGCCACGCTATCATTGCTTATCAATCAACGTTGAAAGGTATTAGCAAACTACAAGTTAATGAAGATAATCTTGCTAACGAATTAGATAAAAACTGGGAAGTATTAGCAGAGCCTGTACAAACAGTAATGCGTCGTTACGGCATTGAAAAGCCATACGAAAAATTAAAAGAATTAACCCGTGGTAAACGCGTCAATGCTGATTCAATGCGTGATTTCATCAACACACTAGAATTACCTGAAGCAGTAAAAGCAGAGCTGTGTTTATTAACACCTGCCAGTTATATTGGTCGTGCTGTAGCATTTATCGATGAATTAGATTAATTAATTATATTAATAATCAATTTATGATAATTACATCATTCATAACAGCATAGATGATAAGTACATAGATAATAAAAGAAGACTTCGGTCTTCTTTTTTATGTTCAAAATTTAGCTTTTAGCTTCCAACTGTTACTTTCAACAGTAAATTCTCAACAAAAGCCTGTTTTATTAAGGTCGTCTGATTTGTTTGTGTTTTCAAAATACTTCATATTCCACAAGCATATGCCAAGGCTTTATTTTTTACTACTGTGTTGATAAAGGGAACCTTGTTTATGGCAAATAGGCTAACATTCCTAAGTGTTTTAACTATAGGCGATGGGTGGCTAAAGCTATGATACAAGGCATCCATAGTAGACATCATCAGTAAATTATCTTTACGTCTCATCGTTTCATAACGGCCTAAAACATCAACATCATGCCAACATTCACCATGACCAATAGCACTCGCTATAACAGTTTGAAGAGCCTTTACATCTTTAAAACCCAAATTAACACCCTGACCTGCCATCGGATTAATGGTATGTGCGGCATCACCTAGTAGTAACACACGCTGACTTTGATAACTATTTGCATGGCGACGCGTTAAGGGAAAAGCACCTTTAGCAAGCACTTCAACTTTTCCCAAACGTTTTGGAAAAACGGTCATGATTTCTTGCTGTAATTGTTGATTAGACAAAGCCGATAAACGTTTTATTTCATCACGTTGATGATACCAAACTAAAGAAGCATAACCGCCCTGCTCGGCAGTATTTTCTTTAGATAGGTTTTCTTCTGATAAAGTAACTTTCGCTAAAGGTGATCTCGTTAAGGGTAAGAAGGCAATAGGGCCCGTTGAAATAAATTTCTGCCATGTTATATATTGCTGAGGATTTTCAGTTTTAACATTTATTAACATCGCAGATTGTTGGTAATCCCATGCGGTTAAACCAATATCCACCATTTTTCTAACTTGAGAATTAGCGCCGTCGGCAGCAATTACTAATTTTGTCGTGATAGTTGTTTCTGTTGATGAAGTAATGTTTTTTAACGTTAAATTTACCTGTGATTCCTCTTGAGATAAATTAACCAAATTATAAGGACAAAATAAGTCAATATTTGTGTGAGTATTAACTTTCTTCCATAACGCTAATTGCAAAAGTCGGTTTTCAACAATATGTCCCAACTGTTTTTGTTCAATATCATCCGCATTAAATTCAGTATAAGCATATGATTGCTCCCAAACACCTAATCGTTTGTATGGGCAAGCTCGCCATTGAGTTACCTGTGACCAAGCATCGACTTGTTCTAATAATTGCTGTGAAGCCAGTGAAATAGCTGACACACGTAGATCTAAGTTTTGCTCTGGTGAATAGGGCTCTTGCTGAAATTGTTCAACTAAGGCAACACGTAAACCTAATTGTGCCAGCGTTAACGCACTCGCTGCGCCAACCATACCACCACCAACAACCACACAATCAAAATTTTTCATTTTGCTCTAATTTTCCTTGAGTACCCAAGTCACTGATTGTAACGAAGAGATTAAGTTAAGCCTATAAAATACTTCACTGATTTAATAAAACATTCTGATTAAATAACTTGTTTAATTACCTTAAACCTCGAAATTCGGATTGATTTAATATAAAATGCAAATCCTTTTATCGATGTCTCAACAAGCGTTGGGTTTGCACAATATCGATTGTTAATACATGCGAATACGTAAGAGTAAAGTAAATGAGTAAAAAGCTATATATCAAAACTTGGGGCTGTCAAATGAACGAGTATGACTCGCAGAAAATGGCAGAATTATTAGACTCAACCCATGGTTTTATACTAGCGGAAGAAGCAGAAGACGCCGATGTAATCCTGCTAAACACTTGCTCTATTCGTGAAAAAGCTCAAGAAAAAGTTTTTCATCAACTTGGGCGATGGAAAAAATTAAAAGACCACAAACCAGATTTAGTTATTGGGGTTGGCGGCTGTGTTGCCTCACAAGAAGGTGATGCTATTCGCCGAAGAGCCCCTTTTGTTGATATGGTGTTTGGCCCACAAACGCTACATCGCTTACCTGAAATGTTAAATCAATTACAACATAGCAGCAACCCTATTGTCGATGTGAGTTTTCCTGAAATTGAAAAGTTTGATCGTTTACCTGAGCCTAAAGCTGACGGTCCCACTGCTTTTGTGTCAATCATGGAAGGCTGTAGTAAATACTGTACTTTTTGCGTAGTCCCTTATACTCGTGGGGAAGAAGTCAGTCGACCTCTTGATGACGTTTTATATGAAATTGCCCAACTTGCTGAGCAAAATGTTCGTGAAGTAAATTTACTCGGTCAAAACGTTAATGCCTATCGCGGCGAAATGCATGATGGTAGCATTTGTCGCTTTGCCGATTTAGTTCGTTTAGTCGCCACCATTGATGGCATTGATCGCATTCGTTATACCACATCACATCCGGTAGAATTTACCGATGATATTATTGAAGCATACGAGGATGTCCCTGAGTTAGTAAACCACTTACATCTGCCCGTACAAAGTGGCTGTGACCGTATTTTAACGCAAATGAAGCGTGGTCACACTGCAATTGAATATAAATCACAAATTAGAAAATTGAAAAAAGTTCGCCCTGATCTTTCTATGTCATCAGATTTTATTATTGGCTTCCCCGGTGAAACAGATGAAGACTTTATGGATACCATGAAGTTAATTGAAGCAATAGACTTCGATTTAAGCTTTAGTTTTATTTATAGCGCTCGCCCAGGTACTCCTGCTGCAGATTTACCCGACGATATTAGCGATGACACAAAAAAACAACGCTTACAATTATTGCAAGACAAAATAACACATCAAGCTTTACGCATTGCTAGACAAATGCTGAATACTGAACAACGTGTTTTAGTTGAAGGACCATCAAAGAAAAATCCAATGGAACTTCGCGGCAAAACAGAAAATAACCGTACCGTTAACTTTGTCGCGCCACACTCAGTTATTGGCCAATTTGTGGATATTAAGATTACTGACGTCTACGCCAACTCACTTCGCGGTGAGTTGATTCGTCAAGAAAGCGAAATGGGGCTTCGTATTGCTCATTCACCTGCCGATATATTAGCTAATGGTCATCATAAAACCCCTAAAGTAAATCATCTTGATGATTTAGGTGTTGGTATTTATACCCACTCCTCTTGAATATATTCGATTCAGGAAGCCTGAGCGATTCATAATTAAGGCACATATTTTATTAAGGGTTATTCTCTTAAAAGGAAATGTAACGCAGAGTATGATTTGCTCAGTCTTCCCCAAGGGGCTGGTTTAGAAACGCTTTATGCTGCGTTATTGATTTCGACAAGGGAGCAACCATTCTCTTCAATCAATGTCTTGCCTAAAGGCGTTTCTAATTCCAGCTGAATCATG
>DPHE01000064.1:17760-29504 GCA_003521815.1 Colwellia sp. | reverse complement strand
CAATAATACCAACTCAGCCACAAAGCACCAATTAAACTTAACTCCGGTTGATAACGAGCGTCAAGCTGAGTTATGTGGGCCTATGGATGATCACCTAAAAACGATAGAACGTCGCTTAGGTGTAGAAATTAGTTATCGGGGTAATCAATTTAGCATTCTGGGTAAAGATAAAAACTGCCAAGCGGTTATCCACTTATTAAAAAACCTCTATATAGAAACTGCATCTGTTAAGGGTATTAACAAATTAATTACCAGTGAAATGGTTCATCTAGCCATACTCGAAGCAAATGTATTAGAACAAGACGATGTCAATAGCCCTACACAAAGTAAAGAAGCGACTGAGTTAGGCGCTAACTATGAAAAAATGCTTACCATTAAAACAAAGCGCGGCGTCGTAAAGCCACGCAATGGTAATCAGCAGTCATATGTTCAAAATATTATAACCCATGATATTAGCTTTGGTGTAGGTGTTGCAGGGACAGGTAAAACCTACCTTGCTGTTGCTTGCGCAGTAGAAGCATTAGAGCGACAAGAAGTACGCCGTATATTACTGACTCGACCTGCTGTTGAGGCTGGGGAGAAATTAGGCTTTTTACCGGGTGATTTATCACAAAAGATAGACCCTTATTTAAGACCACTTTATGATGCACTATTTGAAATGTTAGGCTTTGAACGAGTAGAGAAGCTCATTGAGCGTAATGTCATCGAAATTGCGCCACTGGCGTATATGCGTGGTAGAACCTTAAATGATGCCTTTATTATTTTAGATGAAAGCCAAAATACGACCGTTGAACAAATGAAAATGTTCCTAACGCGTATTGGTTTTAATTCACGTGCCGTAATTACGGGTGATATCACTCAAGTTGACTTACCTAAACATCAAAAATCAGGTTTACGCCAAGCAATTGAAGTGTTGCAGGATATTGAGGGAATAAGTTTTAACTTTTTTCAATCCAAAGATGTTGTACGTCACCCTGTAGTCGCAAGAGTAGTGGATGCTTATGAATCTTATGAGCAACAAGCAAACAGACAAAAACAGCAAAAAGAACAACAAGCAAAGGCTAAGTCTCTCAACAATGAGTAATCATATTGATCTACAAATTGCCTGTGAAACAATCGGATTACCATCACTTGAACTTTTTCAACGTTGGGCAGACCTCGCATTAACCTCGATTACGGATGAAGCATTTGAATTAACTATTCGGTTGGTCAACATTGAGGAAAGCCAACAGCTAAATAAACAGTATAGACACAAAGATAAACCTACCAATGTACTGTCTTTCCCCTTTGAAGTTCCTGAGGGTATTGAACTAAACTTACTAGGCGACTTAGTCGTTTGTGCACCGGTTATTCAACAGGAAGCAACAGAACAAGGTAAGGTATTATTTGATCATTGGGCACACATGATTATTCATGGATGCTTGCACTTATTAGGATATGATCATATAAATGACACTGATGCAGATGAAATGGAAGCGCTAGAAATAAAAATCTTAGCCCAATTATCCATTAGTAACCCTTATGAGAGCTAATAACAGCTAGCATAAAATTAAATAGGAAAAAATAAGCTCTATGAGCGATGGCAACACCCACTCGAGTAACGGCTCAAAGAAAAAATCAGTCTTGGATAAAGTTATTCAATTATTTAGACCTGAGCCGAAAAATAAAAACGATTTAGTTGATGTACTAACTGACGCGCAAAGCCGTGAACTTATAAACCCCGAAACAAGGCAAATGATTGAAGCGGTATTAGAAGTATCAGAGATGCGTGTTCGCGACATCATGATACCTCGATCGCAAATGGTAACCATCGATAGAAATCATAGCTTAGATGAGTTTTTACCCATCATTTTAGACTCAGGTCATTCCCGTTTTCCCGTGATAAATGAAGATATTGACCATGTAGATGGTATTTTATTAGCCAAAGACTTACTGGCCTTTGGTTTTAGCAATTCAACTGAAGAATTTAGTTTACATAATATTATCCGCCCAGCTATCATTGTTCCCGAAAGTAAAAAAGTGGAACCACTATTAAATGAATTTCGCTCTAACCGCTATCATATGGCGCTAGTTGCTGATGAATATGGCGGTATTTCTGGCGTAATAACGATTGAAGATATTCTTGAGCAAATAGTCGGTGAAATTGAAGATGAAACCGATGAAGATATTGAAGAAGATATCAAACTGCTCGCCAATAATGTCTATTTAGTCAGAGCATTGACTGAACTTGAAGATTTTAATGAATATTTCAACTGTGAATTTGATGAAAAATCAGCAGATACCGTTGCCGGAATAGTTTTACAAGAATTAAACCATATGCCACAAAAAGGTGAGCAGCTCACCCTAGGGCACTTTGACTTTAAAGTCCTTATAGCTGATTCAAGACGTATGCAAATGCTACAAGTAACCGTCGATAAGAAACATAAAATAAACGGTAAACTGAGTGACTAAAAAAAGCATTCAAACACTTTTATCATCATTGTATAAACCATTAAGATACAAGACGAATTGGCTTTGTTTTATCGCGGGTTTAAGTTTAGTGTTTGCTTACGCCCCTTTTTCACACTGGTATTTAAGCCTTTTTGTTCCTGCCATTGTGTTCTATCACTTAGTCAAACAAGCCCCTAAAAAATCTGCTGAACTGATGTTTTTATTTGCCTTTGGCTGGTTTGCTAGTGGTATCAGTTGGGTTCACGTTAGCATCGACCAATTTGGCGGATTACCCCTCATAGTGTCTTTAGGTTTAATGTTATTCCTTTGTCTGTATTTAGCCTTATTTCCTGCGCTTGCCGCTTATTTCACAGCCTATTTCTCCAGTAAAAAGCAACTTAATCTATGGCTATTAATCCCTTTTTGGCTAATCAGTGAATATTTCCGTAGTGTGGTGTTGACTGGTTTTCCTTGGCTCTCAATAGGATATAGCCAAATAGATAGTCCATTAGCCAATTTCGCCCCACTAATAGGTGAAGTAGGTATTACTGCAGTAGTCATTTTAATAAACGTTTGCCTTGTAAAAATAGCTGTCTCCTTGAAGCAAAGCAACAAAAACAAGCTTACTCTTCCTATCGTATTTATCTTTATTATTACGGTATTAAGTTATGGTTTAGAGCAAGTCAATTGGGTTCAACCTACTGGAGAAACAACCAAAGTTGCCCTAGTTCAAGGTAATATTGCACAATCAATAAAGTGGGCCCCAGAGCAAGAGTGGCCAACTATGCTCAAATACTTAGATCTTACCCGTGTAAATTACGATGCTGATATTATTATATGGCCTGAGTCAGCTATTCCGGCAGTGGAGCCAGCTGTACAAGACTATTTAAGCACAGTAAATCGATCCGCATTATTAAATAATAGCGCCATTATTACAGGTATTTTAAATTATAATTTTGAAAGCAAAGAATACTTTAATAGCCTAATTGTTTTAGGAAATAAAAAAGAAGGTGATAATCAAGGTTATTACTATAACCATAGCAATCGCTATTCAAAAAATCACCTGTTACCTATTGGTGAATTTGTCCCTTTTCAAGAATTATTACGTCCTATAGCGCCACTGTTTAATTTACCCATGTCTTCTTTTAGCCGAGGGAATTATGTGCAAGATAACCTAATAGCAAAAAACTTACATATATTACCGCTGCTTTGTTTCGAAATTGTCTTTCCTCATCAATTAGCTGCTAATTTAACTACACAAACCAATTTATTATTAACCGTCAGTAATGATGCGTGGTTTGGTGATTCACACGGGCCGCATCAACACATGGAAATAGCCCGTATGCGCGCCTTAGAATTTGGCCGCCCCCTACTTCGCTCAACTAATAATGGCATAACGGCAGTGGTTGATCATCACGGTAACTTTATCGCGCGTATTCCACAGTTTGAAGAAGCAGTATTAACAACAGAAGTAGCACTAGTAACTGGTGAAACGCCTTATAGCCAATGGCCACGTTTGATTTTATTATTAATGATTATTATACCGTTAACCTTTATGACTCTGTTACAGGCTAAAGAGAAACGGGACCAGTAATACCTCACTAGGAAATACAAAACTATAACTACACACTAGATTATCCCCGTTTAAACCGTTTAATCGACAGTCACCCTATTAAGTCGAGTGTTCTCTTCGATTAAATATTGCTGGTTTTGTCTCAGCATTCTAGTGATATCGATAACATAATCCGCACCACGTTCAGAATAAGGGAGTAACCCTGCAGCTAAAATTTCAGGGTTAAGTGGCTGATCATGCGATCTTAATTCCAAGCGAATAGTTCTAAAAACACGATAAGCATTATGAGAATTAATGTTATAAAAATAATGAGCTACCGCCGCATCTAAACTTTTAAAAGCAGCTACCTCATGTGTAGCATCTGTATCTCTAGAGCCGGGAACCATACCGCAACCTTTTTGGTAGCACCATATACCAAAAAAGTTCAATCCTATTCGAGAAAAACGTGATGTCCCCCAAGCTGACTCATTTGCCGCTTGTACTAATACAAGTGGCATAGGTACAACATCAACACGTACTAATAATTCATTAAGTTGTGATAACGCAGAGGCATTTTTATTAACGCGATAGCGCTTAACTAATACCGTTAACGCTTGATATTCTTGCTCAGACAAAGGTAATTCAAATGATACCTGTTCGCGCCACCTATTGAGTTTAACTCGAGTAGCAAGTAACGCATTATTTTGTCTAACAACCGCAGGACGCATAAAATCAAAGAACATTTTCTTTTTATTTTTCACCTCTCTAACCGCAGCAAAGTCAGGTAAAAAAACGTCATGCAATGGCTTTTCCCACACCTTTTTTACCCTTACTTTCTCCACCATTTTGGTTGTTGAGCTTCCGAGTGTTTGCTCAATAACGGTTGGTTTTAAAAAAGTAAAAGGCGCCACTAAAAATACAATTAATAACAGTAATAATAGTAGTAAATCAATTTTAATTAATCTGACGTTCTTCATAAATGCCCCATACCTATCAGCATTATATGACTATGCTGAAAAGGTATCATTGGAACCAGAATCTACTTTATTCGATGTTGAGTCATCATCATTATGAGGTATATCAGTATCATTGCTCTTTGCAATACTAATACCGAAAACTTCACGATATATAATGCCTTTAGCATTATAAAATAATGGCGCAAGAAACGATATTCCAATCAAGAAAATAACAATACCCAATGGCGCAACGCTTGATTCAAGTAAGAAAATAAACGGAAGTAATAAGACAACAAGTAATAAAAGTAAAAGAGCATATAAGGTTAATAGTGAAAAGAACTTAAACCGCAACGCTTTAATCGATAAAATAATAGCCTTCATTGGCATCATCTTTTTTTCTATTACCAGGGGTACCGTCAACGACAATGTTACTGCTAGAAAAATTCCAGGTACAATAAATAACTGAAAACCAATACTGATAAGTACTGAGGTAAATAGTGCGCACAACACGACCCAACTAGCCCGAGTAAGGAATGAAAAAATCATTTTCGCATGAGTCTTCATGCCAACAGCATGTTGAACGCCCATCATTTCAACACCAGCCATAAAAGGCCAAATAGCAACGGTAACCACAACATTTAATAACATCCCCGCTTGAGGATCAACTAATACATTTTCAATGCCGCCAAGGTAACTACTCGCAACAAAGGAAACTAACATGCCAAGCACTAAAGAAAAAAGTAACCCTAGATTAATAGCTAATCGAGACCTTAGTGTTTGTTGCCAAGATTCAGTTAAAATCGCCTTAACATCAATTTTATAGTCGCCTTTCAATGCACGCTCAATACTGCCACCAACTTGTACAATAGTAATTTTTTCTGGCAAACCAATACCCTTATTTCTAATAAAAGAATAAAATAAAACAATAATTAACGGTTATTATATCTGAATTTACATAAGATTACTTATCAGATAAAGCTTTAAAACAATAGTGAATTCACGTCCTAGCGTTGCTAGCGCTAAAAAATGTACTGCTGCAATAAGTAAAGCAGAACTATGATAGTACCTCATTATCCGTCATGTACTATTATGATTTTCATGAATGCGTGTTAACACTTTCTGGAAAAAACCAGCACCTTTGTTGTGTGCCAACTTCATGTTATTTTTTGGTATTTTTTCCGGTTCCTTATAGACTGACAAGACTCTTGACATACTCGTCTCACGAATAAGATGAATAATAGGATAGGGAGAGCGATTAGTAAAATTGCTCGCGTCATCATACTCTTCGCCATCAAAACAATATTCAGGATGCATACTCGCTAGTTGAAATATCCCCTCAAAGCCAGAATCAACGAGTAAGTCATTGGCGAAATCAACTAAATCTAAGTAGCGTTCAAAACTGCGAAAGCCATCACCATAAATAATAAGCGTAGTTTCTAGTTCTTCATGGTTTTGTAAATACCGACATTGCTCAACAAATTCATGCAAGGCTGTTTTAACTTGCTCTGTTTTTGATAAATGGTAATGAATTGTATTATTTACAAATTCTTTTTTCGCGAAAGGGCAAAAATTGAGACCGATAATAATTTCATCTAACCATGCTTTCGTTGCTAACACTTCATTTTGTTGAACGGGATTTATTGCTATTTTCATTAAAAATTCAACTCGGTAATGCTTGTTTAACTATGACCTAAGGCTGCCTAACTATCGCTTAATTATCGCTTAACTGGTCGATTGTTGTAATTGCCACATTTTACTATATTTTCCATTTAACGCTAATAATTGCTGATGATTACCCTGCTCTACGATAGTGCCTTCATCCATCACAATAATATTATCGCTGTCAATAATGGTAGATAATCTATGCGCTATCACTAAACTGGTTCTGTTTTTAGCCACTTCATTTATCGCCGTTAAAATAGCCTGTTCTGACTGACTATCAAGTGATGAAGTCGCTTCATCAAACACCAAAATAGTCGGATTTTTTAATATGGTACGCGCAATCGCGACACGCTGTTTTTCACCACCAGAAAGCTTTAATCCTCGTTCTCCTACTTTGGTTTCTACACCATCAGGTAAACTGGCAACAAATTTAGTTAGATGTGCCATTTTAATGGCTGCCATGACCTGTGCATGACTCGCCTTAGGATCCCCATAGTGTACATTAGCAAACAAGCTGTCATTAAATAACACCGTGTCTTGTGGCACAATACCAATGTGTTGGCGTAAAGAATGTTGACTAACGTCTGAAACATTTTGATCATCAATTAAAATACTGCCACGACTCACATCATAAAATCGAAATAACAGTTTTACTAACGTTGATTTACCTGAGCCACTGGTGCCAACAACAGCAACTTTTTCTCCACCATTAACCTGAAAAGAAATATTTTTAATGATTTTTCGTTTTTCATGATAAGAAAACTCAATATTCTCGAAATTTATTGTCCCCTCTTTAATGGCTAGCTTTTTAGCATTAGGCGCATCTTGTACTTTAGGTGATTTGGCCAATAAGCCAAAAAAGTTTTCAATATTCGCTAATGAGCCTTTAATTTCACGATACACAAAACCTAAAAAGTTTAGTGGCATAAAAATTTGCATCATAAAGGCATTAATCAACACAAAATCACCTAGCGTCATTTCTTCTTCACTAACCTTTACCGCAGCTAGAGCCAACATTGACGTCATAGCCACCGCGATAATAAAAGCTTGACCACCATTGAGTGCAAAGAGAGACAAACGGTTTTTAATTTTTGCCTGTTCCCACGTTGATAACTGTTTATCATAGGCTTTCGCTTCAAATTCTTCATTAGTAAAATATTTAACAGTTTCGTAGTTTAATAAGCTATCAATTGCGCGCGTATTGCTCGATGAATCAGCTGTGGCGGCGGCACGCACATAACGTGTTCTTAACTCAGTGGCATACACAGAATAAATGATATAAAGAATAATAGAGCCTAAGGTAATAAGCGCAAACCAAATACCATAATTAACGAATAAAATAGTCACTACCATGGTTATTTCAAGTAACGTGGGTACGATATTAAACACCATAAAGCGCATCAAAAAACTAATGCCGGAAGTACCCCGTTCAATATCACGAGATAAACCGCCTGTTTGACGATTCAAATGAAAATCTAAATCCAATGCGTGTAAATGGCGAAATACTTTTAAACCAATACGGCGAATTGCTCGTTCAGTCACTCGACCAAAAAGTGTATCTCTGATTTCTGCAAACACCACAATGGCTAGGCGCGTCATACCATAAGCGGCTACTAAACCAAGTGGAACAATGGCAACTTGCAAATTGCTGGGCACATTGGCATCTAGGGTATCAACAATATCTTTTAGAATAAACGGCAAATACACACTGGCAACTTTTGTCAGTATTAGGCAAAGTATAGCAAAAGCAATGCGGTTTTTAAATTCAAACAGGTAAGGCAGAATAAGTTTAAATGCTTGCCAATTAATAGAGGTTATTTCTTGTTCTGGATAACTAGAGCGACGCATAGGTTAGAGTAATTTAGGTAATATAGAGAAAGCTCATCATAAAGTATAACGTGCTTATCCCAAAGATTTAATAGCAAGTAATACCAATAGAATTCATTAATTCAATTGGTATAAAGTAGAAAAAAGCCAATAACTTTGTATTATTGGCTTTCTTTATTCTTATTTTTTATGACAACAAATAATCGCTTTATTTAGCTGTTTTTGCCCACGTATCACGTAAACCAACCGTGCGGTTAAACACTAAATCGCCCGCGTTTTGAATATCATTGTCTAAACAAAAATAACCTTGACGTTCAAACTGAAAGGCTTGTTCTGCTTTAGCATTGGCTAATGAGGGTTCTACTTTCGCCTTTTCAATCACAATCAATGACTCTGGGTTCATCACACTCTGTAGATCAGTCTCAGCCGCAGGATTTGGCACCGTAAATAATCTATCAAATAAACGGACCGTTGCGGTAAGTGATTTTTGAACATCAACCCAATGAATCACCCCTTTAGGTTTTGTGCCGTCCGTGGGGTTTTTACCTAACGTATCTTCATTGTAGGTACAATAGACTGTCGTCACATTACCCTCTTCATCTTTATCACAACGCGTAGCAGTTACAACATAAGCACCACGCAAGCGCACGGCTTTATCAATTACTAAACGTTTATATTTTTTATTAGCTTCTTCTCTAAAATCTTCCGCTTCAATATAAAGTTCGCCACTAAAGGGGACAATACGCGACCCTTGGCTTTCATCACTTGGGTGATTTTTTACCGTTAGCGCTTCAGTTTTGCCTTCAGCATAGTTTTCAATCACAAGTTTTATCGGATCAAGTACAGCCATTACACGTGGTGCATTGTCATTTAAATCTTCTCGAATACACGCTTCTAACACGCTCATTTCAACGGTATTTTCCATCTTGGTAACACCGATACGTTTAGCGAATTCTCGCAATGATGCTGGCGTATAGCCACGGCGTCTAAAGGCGGCAATCGTCGGCATGCGAGGATCATCCCAACCATCAACTAACTTTTCTTCCACTAACGTGTTTAATTTACGTTTACTCATTAAAGTGTATTCAAGATTCAAACGAGAAAACTCATACTGATGAGGTCTTGAAGCCACTGAAACATTGTCAATAACCCAATCATATAAACGGCGATTATCTTGAAACTCTAGTGTACAAATGGAGTGAGTTATCCCTTCAATAGCATCTGATAAACAATGGGTAAAATCGTACATTGGATAAATACACCATTTATCGCCCGTTTGATGATGATGAGCAAACCTAACACGATAAATAATCGGATCACGCAAACACATAAAGCTTGAACTCATGTCAATTTTTGCACGTAGCGAGCATTCACCTTCTTGGCACTCGCCGTTTTTCATCTTCTCAAATAAAGCTAAGTTTTCTTCAACTGACGTATCACGATAAGGGCTATTCTTACCTGGTTTGTTTAACGTGCCGCGATACTCGCGAGTTTCTTCACCATTTAAGAAACACACATAAGCTAACCCTTTTTCAATTAGCTCAACAGCAAAACCATGTAATTTATCGAAGTACTCTGAAGAATAATGAATATCTCCAGCCCATTCAAAACCTAACCACGCTACATCTTTCTTAATCGCATGCACATAGTCAATGTCTTCTTTTTCAGGGTTAGTATCATCAAAGCGTAAATTACATAATCCCTTGTAATCTTGAGCAATACCAAAATTCAAACAAATAGCTTTCGCATGACCTATATGTAAAAAGCCATTTGGCTCAGGTGGAAAACGTGTTTGAACTGAGTTATGTTTACCACTAGAAAGATCAGTATCGATAATTTGACGAATAAAATTGGTAGGTCGATTTTCAGCTTCCGACATCCACAAAACCTCTAAAAAATAATTAACGTAATTGGCAGTATTATAACAAGAGTTCTAAGCAGCGAATAGCAAAAAAGGCTCAACTGAGCCTTTAAATTTTATATACACACTTGCTCTATTTCCATTCATACTGAGCCTGTCGTCCTTCGACTGCTTCGCGCTCAGGATGAACGGTATTATAGTTCCGCTTGCCCTGAGCTGCTTACCCTGAGCTTGTCGAAGGGTCGAAGGGTTATTTTTTCAAAACACCATCAATAGTACCTTGTGCTAAACCATGATAACCGGGCCTTGCTTGTTGATAGACTTTTAATGCCCAAGCTTTACCTTCCTCTGTTTGAGCAAGTTCTTATACAAAGGCACTATTAACTTACGACGACCAATGGCAATTAAATATTCAGACATCGCAGGGTAAACGGCATCATAGCCAGAGCGCACCGAAAATAAATACACGCATAGGCGATTTCAGCATTTTTATTGTGTGTTAAATCAAAGGCATTATCCAGTGCAATTATACGTTCAACCTTCATATCAAGCGGCAAATTATTAATGAAGTATAACCATTCATGCAAAGTCCATTCGATGTTGACAATTGTATTAATCCGGCTTCATCGCCTAACTACTGTGTCATTTTCTCATCAATAAGACTAAAAGCTGTCGAGGTTGGTTTAGGCGCATAACTAGGCCACTACAGGGAGACCTTGGTCATAAATCCAAACGTTAATTTCTTTATCACTAACAATATTTGGACATTTGTCAGTTAACTTTACTTTTATATATTTAACAACATTAGCCGTCCCCAAACTTTGAAAAGCATGGCTTTCAAAATAGCCTAAAACGAATGTATAAAAGTGATCACGACCAAATTTATTTTCTAAATACATTAAAAATAATTGACCTTTAGTATAAGGGACACCAGAAAAAGCATCATCTGGATCACGCCCTTTTAAATCAATGTATAACTGAGTATAACACGGTAGTAATTCAGCCAGTTCATCATTCAAGCCTTGAGCAGCAAGTGCTTGCTCCATAACCGCTCTATCTTCACCAAATACAGCTTCCATAATGCGATTTTCAACATAGCTAGTAAAATCTAAGTAAAGGTGAGTGGTGATGTTGATGTTGATGTTGATAAAACAGCTAAGCATAATATCCGAGTAAAATATTTCATTTAAGCTTTCAGTGAGTATAAAAAAGAACAGGTGCGTAGATTAGTGTGAATCGATAGGCCTTTTCAACAATTTATCAATTTGAATTTAATAACAATTGGAACATACCCGTTCCACTTGAATAACGACTCTCCCGTTTTACCACGAACTAAGGTAGTGTCGTTAGAATCAACATGCCGTTTTTAACAAAATAATCACGTATTGTTAATGCTCGACGCTCTGATAACTTCAAATTAATCCAACCAACATCACTATCTCAGTATCTCAGTATC
>DPHE01000064.1:13379-17602 GCA_003521815.1 Colwellia sp. | reverse complement strand
TATCTCAGTATCTCAGTATCCATCAACAAGTACGAATTAAAGGTTAGGGGCTAGACTTAAATACTCACAAATCATATTAATAGGCCATTGCGAGGCTTTAGTTAATTCACCGCTATTTGATTGATAGTTTAAAACCGTATAGGAAATATCATCCTCGTCTTTATTCTTTTTTTCTGAGATAATCACTTTAAATTTTTAGCCACATCAACTATCTAAAATAGCATGCCAAAAAGTGAAGAAAACACAACCCCTAATGAACAAAACAAGCCTCTTTTAGCACAGCGCTTTAGAGGCTATTTCCCTGTAGTTATTGACGTTGAAACTGCGGGTTTTAATGCCCAGACAGATGCATTATTAGAGATTGCAGCTTCAGTATTATCTTTAGATGAGGTAACCGGTAAACTTTCTATAGATGAAACAATACAATTTAATGTGCACCCTTTTGAGGGAGCCAACTTAGAGCCTAAAGCGTTAGAATTTACCGGCATAGATCCAACTAACCCCTTACGTGGCGCTGTTGATGAAGATTTCGCCCTAAAAACACTATTTAAATCAGTCAGAAAAAAAATGAAAGTAGCTGGTTGTCAACGTGCAATTATTGTCGCACACAATGCAGCATTTGATTTAGGCTTTTTAAATGCCGCAACTAGCCGTTGTAACATAAAGCGTAGTCCGTTTCATTCTTTCGTTAGTTTCGATACCACCACGCTAGCAGGGCTAGCATTAGGCCAAACCGTATTAGCAAAAGCTTGTTTAGCTGCTGAAATTGATTTTAATAATAGCGAAGCCCATTCCGCTTTATATGATACGGAAAAAACTGCAGAGCTTTTTTGTCATATTGTAAATAAGTGGCATGATTTAGGTGGTTGGCCACTAATGGCAACTGAAGCAAGTAGCTAATTATATTTCATGCCTAGGTCGGTCAATCAGGGAAAGTTTACTATTGATAAATCATGTCATTCCAGCAGTATTCTAAGCTGACGTCACAGGGATATAATTTATGTGGAAAATGCAGGATCACATTTCCCTGAATACATACAAAAATATAATAGATCTTCGACAAAACACTTCGATGATGATATTAATGAACTCCTGAGTGAAGTACATAGGCATGTTATATGTAATTCAAATAAAAAGGCTAGAGTTGATAAAACTCTAGCCTTTTCTATAAAAATATTTACAAAAATGATCACTCATTAGTGATCAATAATTCAAACTTAATACTTATAATTTATCAGCATTATCCGTAAGGTAAGCAGCAACACCATCTGGAGAAGCAGTCATACCTTTATCGCCTTTATTCCAACCCGCAGGACAAACTTCACCGTGGTCTTCGTGGAATTGTAATGCATCAACCATACGTAACATTTCATCAACATCACGGCCTAATGGTAAATCATTCACTACTTGATGACGAACATTGCCTTCACCATCAATTAAGAATGAACCACGAAACGCAACGCCGGCTTCAGGATGTTCAACATCATATGCTTTACAAATTTCATGTTTAACATCAGCAACTAAAGTGTATTGTACTGGGCCAATACCACCATCATTAATTGCTGTGTTACGCCATGCATTATGAGAAAATTGTGAATCAATAGAAACACCAATAACTTCAACGCCACGGCTTTTAAATTCATCCATACGGTGATCAAAAGCTAATAACTCAGACGGACATACAAAAGTAAAATCTAATGGGTAGAAAAACACAACCGCTTTTTTACCTTTAATAGCTTCGCTTAACGTAAAACCATCAACAATCTCGCCGCTACCTAATACTGCTGCTGCAGTAAAGTCTGGTGCTGGACGACCAACTAATACACTCATCTTATTACTCCGTTTTATATTAAAAAAATTAATAGCCACTACTTATTAACAGTAAGGCTTTTTTAAAAAATTTCAAGGCTTATTCAGCGTTGGTGTCTTCTTTACTATTTTTAGCAACTGCTTCGGTAATTAACGTTTGTAGCTCGCCTTGTTGGAACATTTCGATAATAATGTCACAACCACCCACTAATTCGCCATCAACCCAAAGTTGTGGAAAAGTTGGCCAATCGGCATACTTTGGTAATTCAGATCTTACATCTGGATTTTGCAGAATATCAACATAAGCAAATTGCTCATTACAATTGATCAACGCTTGTGAAGCTTGTGAAGAAAAACCACAACTTGGTAACTTTGGTGAGCCTTTCATATACAGTAAGACTGTATTTTCACTAATTTGTTCTTTAATACGTTCAATAGTATCCATAATAACCTCTAAAAAATAATATTCATTATATTAAATTGAATTCTCTTGTGTACAATTTATGGAGTCAAAAACTCACTTTTCAATTCAATATAATAAATACTTCACATTAATGACTATTTTTAAGTAAAGTACTTGAAAAATAGGACAAGAAAACTTATAAAGTGGTAGTCTATACAGTATCAACCTAATACCTGAGTATTTTACTCAGGTTTTCAGAAAAACACACTCTTTATTCGTTAAAACACATAAATAAAGAAAATTGGAGAGCACCATGGCTATTGAATTACCTGCGTTACCTTATGAACAAAATGCATTAGAACCACATATTTCTGCAGAAACATTATCATTTCATTATGGCAAACATCACAATACTTACGTGGTAAAGCTTAATGGTTTGATTGAAGGAACTGAATTTGCAGATAAATCATTAGAAGAGATTGTAAAATCTTCTTCTGCTGGCATTTTTAATAATGCAGCACAAGTGTGGAATCATACTTTTTACTGGAACAGCTTAAGCCCAAATGGCGGTAATGAACCTACTGGTGCATTAGCTGATGCGATTAATGCAACATTTGGTTCATTTGCAGAGTTTCAAGCAAAGTTTACTGACAGCGCCATTAATAACTTTGGTTCAAGTTGGACTTGGTTAGTTAAAAATGCCGATGGCAGTTTAGCAATAGTTAATACCTCTAACGCGGCAACGCCTATTACTAAAGACGGTGTAACACCATTAATCACGGTTGATCTATGGGAACATGCTTACTATATTGATTACCGTAATTTACGCCCTAAATATATGGAAGGATTTTGGGCATTAGCTAATTGGGATTTTGCCCAAGCTAACTTTAGCTAAGCCTAATACCTTTATCGATAAAAAAGGCGACTAACAGTCGCCTTTTTATTTAAGTTAAGCGTTGAAATAAACTAATCTACAGTAAGCGCTTTTAACACATCATCTTTCAAGTCACCCCAAAGCTTACCTGATTCAACACCATATTTTCTGACTGCAAATATAGCATCATCACAACGGTTTTCTTTAGCCAAATCAATCAACTTTTGGTAATAAGTTCTAGAAATTTCACGTCCCATCGGGTGAGCAAAATACAAACGACCAATACGTGAATATAAACCTCTAAAGCCATTTAAAATTAATAAATAAATTGAATTACCAGAGGCAGTCACTAGCGCTTTATTTAATTTATAATCAAACTCGGCAAAAGCCTCGCCAGTATCTTCCAAATCGACATAAGCGCTTAATAATTCGATTGTTTTTTCTGGATTGTTTTTTATCGCACCACGAACATAAATAGCGCTAACATTAGTACGAGCCGACAATAGGTTATCGACTAAATCAGGAATACCCTCTTGATCTAAATGCGCTAACGTTTCTAAAATATTTAAACTGGATGTTTCCCAAAAATTATTAACTTTCGTTGGCTTACCATGTTTTATTGTTAACCAACCATCTCTAGCTAGACGCTGAAGAACTTCTCTAAGCGTTGTTCGAGTGACACCAATCAGCTCAGATAATTCACGCTCCGCAGGTAAAATTGATCCTGGAGGGAATCCTCCATTCCAAATAGATTCAACAATATATTGTTCAGCGAATCCCGCAGGGCTTGTAGCTTTTATAACCATGTTAGCTTAATTACCTATAAAAAAAGTATAACTGATTCTACCAGAAGATTTTTTTGGTACAAGCGGAATTAAAACTGAAATATGCATCTATAATCACTTAAGTTGAGAATACCTAATAAAACCCTAGCAGTATAAACGTTAGAAGTAATTATCTAGTTATAAAAAGGCAAATATGATCATGAGTATAGATATTCTTAGCCAACTTATTTAAACAAAGATGATTACTTTTATTATTAATCCAAAAAAGCATCGGCATATGTGTTTTTTGACTGGGTGCTAAGGCATAAAAATCATGTTAATAAAACATAATCACAGTATACAAGAGTATTAA
>DPHE01000064.1:11928-13169 GCA_003521815.1 Colwellia sp. | reverse complement strand
ATAATGGATTAAATTCAAGTTGATGAAATAAAATCAATATAAGTGTTAATGATTAAAGCTAACCAAAAAAATTCAGTGATGTACTTTTTAAAAGATGGTACCCGGAGCCGGACTTGAACCGGCACGCTTTTCGGCGAGGGATTTTAAATCCCTTGTGTCTACCAATTCCACCACCCGGGCATTATACCTTTCTAGTTTAAACCAAAAGATAAGGGGAGTATTTTTATAGTAGGTTGGTACCTACTCTTTATAAATTCATTTATCATCATTTATTAATGATGATTGACAACTTGCCATGAAATTATAAAAATTTGGAGCGGCTAACGAGACTCGAACTCGTGACATTCACGTTGGCAACGTGATGCTCTACCAGCTGAGCTACAGCCGCTTCATTAGAGCGTTAAAAACATTAAGAAATTGGAGCGGCTAACGAGACTCGAACTCGTGACATTCACGTTGGCAACGTGATGCTCTACCAGCTGAGCTACAGCCGCTTCATATATTCTTACTATTTAGGACAAATTCCTAATTTAATTATTCACATTCATTTCGTTAAAAATGAGCGCGCATTCTAGCGTATAAATCGTCTTTGAACAACCACTAACACACTATTTTTACTCTCAACTGTCTGTTGATGAAATGGTACCCGGAGCCGGACTTGAACCGGCACGCTTTTCGGCGAGGGATTTTAAATCCCTTGTGTCTACCAATTCCACCACCCGGGCAAAATGGAGGCGGATACCAGAATCGAACTGGTGTACACGGATTTGCAATCCGCTGCATAACCACTCTGCCAACCCGCCATTTTGCCAACCCGTCATTTTATCAACACGAATTGAGTGATTTCATTTATGGTATTAATCTTACCATTGGAAAATCTGTTGTACTAACTACTAACTATATTGGAGCGGCTAACGAGACTCGAACTCGTGACATTCACGTTGGCAACGTGATGCTCTACCAGCTGAGCTACAGCCGCTTCATACACCTTGTAGTTTTGAAACATCCAGTTAGATTACTCTTTCCAGTTGCTTCATTCGCTGACTCCCTGTCAACGAAAACGCATTCTACATCGTATTGCGTTACAGTCAACTATTAAATCATTTTTTTGTTTTGACTGCTCAAAAAGCAGCTTGTTTGGTGCTTTTTTTTACTTTACATCGTCATTGTTAGCACTTTTAAGTAAAATTGATGCATGCAATGAAAGTCTATTGGTTTTTTCTGGCTAACTTTACTGGCTA
>DPHE01000064.1:1672-11773 GCA_003521815.1 Colwellia sp. | reverse complement strand
CTGGCTAACTTTACTGGCTATATATTAGCTTTTAGTTCTGGCCATGCCGCTTTAAAATAATCAATTAACGTTGAAATTGTCAACACGGTCGCAATAAAATAAAATCCATAGGATAGATAATTTAAAATTACATGTGGGAAATAAAAGAAAATTAGCGGAATATCGTAATCAGGTCGCCATATTAATCCCATAATCCCTAACATTTGCGCGGCAGTTTTATACTTACCCATATTAGAAACCGCAATAACATCGCGTTTACCACGAGAGGACATAAATTCTCTTAAGGCACTAATGAATACTTCACGAGCAATCATAATAATAGCAGGAATAGCCACCCACCAGGTTTGATAATCTTGCACTATCATAACTAATGCAGCGACAACCATCAGTTTATCTGCCACTGGGTCAATAAAGGCACCAAACGCAGAAGATTGATTTAATTTTCTCGCTAGGTAACCATCTAAGGCATCACTAACAGCCGCCAACCAAAACACAGCAAACGCGCCAAAGTGACTCCATGATAACGGTAAATAGAAAATAATCAGAAAAATGGGGATCAATATGATCCGAAATAAGGTTATTTGATTAGGTAATGTCCACATAGTCTCTTACTTTTACAACAAGCTTGATATTAAGCATTTGAATTTTATTCTACACAGGTTAAGTCACTAGATATAGCTACTTATCATGCAAAACATTATAAAGTTTTTTTGCTAGCACTTTACTAATGCCAGGAACTTTTTCTAACTCAGTAATACCCGCATTTTTCACTTCTTGTATACCCCCTAAAAAAGTTAATAAAGCTTGACGCTTTTTAGCACCAATACCTTCGATATTTTCAAGTATCGATTTCTTACTGACTTTTTGTCTTTTCGCTCTATGGCCTGCTATAGCAAAACGGTGTGATTCATCACGAACATGTTGCACTAAATGTAGCGCAGGTGATGTCGCCGGTAGTGATATTAGTTGGTGCGAACCACCTAATATGAGTGTTTCCAACCCAGGTTTACGTGACTCTCCTTTAGCAACACCAACAAGTAAAGGGATCCTATCTAAATTTTGCTTAGCAGTTAACTCAGCAAAAAAAAATTCTGCTTTAGCTAATTGCCCTTTACCCCCATCAATAAACACAATGTCAGGTAGTTTTTTTAACGACTCCGTATCTTCTGCTTTAAGCTTGCCATAACGTTTATTTAACGCAAAAGCCATTGCAGCATAATCATCGCCCGGTGTTATACCATGAACATTATAACGACGATAATCCGACTTTACTGGTCCTTCTTGATTAAAAACCACGTTGGAAGCAATCGTTTGCTGCCCCATTGTATGGCTAATATCAAAACACTCTATGCGGTTAATGCCATTAGACAGCTCAAACACTTCATTTAAGGCGACAAAGCGAGCTTGCATTGACTCTTTATGACTATTTCGAGTTACTAATGCTGTTTGAGCATTGGTTGTGGCAAGCTTTACATACTGTCTTCGCTCTGAACGACTTTTAGTTGAAATTTTCACACTATGTTCAGCTTGCTTTGAAAGCAGCAAAGCCAGTTCATTTATTTGCTCAAAATTATACTCTGTCACAATTTCCTTAGGAATATTACCTTCACTTACTCCTTCACCTAAAGAACTGCCTAAGTAATGCTGGCCAATAAAAGCTTGAATAATCTCTTCATCACTCGTTTCAATTGGCACTACAGGAAAGTAACTTTTACTGCCTAATATTTTATGATCACGAATCATCAATAAATGAACACAGGCTTGAGCGTTAATTCGATATAAGCCAATAACATCCATTTCAGCCGCAATACCACTGACATATTGTTGCTGTTGAACTTTACGCAACGTGGTAATTTGGTCACGACATTTAGCCGCACACTCAAAATCTAATTGATCACTAGCCAGCGCCATGCGCGTCACTAATTGCTCAATAACCATTGAGCTTTTACCCTTTAAAAATAATTTAGCTAAATACACTTGCTGCGCGTAGTCTTCTATTGACACTTCATCTACACAAGGGGCTAAACAACGGCCTAATTGGTGTTGCAAGCAAGGACGTGACCTTGCCCTATAATAACTGTCTTCACATTGACGAATAGGGAAAATTTTTTGCAGTAAACGTAAACTTTCCCACACCGCGCCTACGCTAGGGTACGGGCCAAAATAATCACCTTTAATACGTTTACCGCCCCGGTGCAAGCCTAGTTTAGGGTGTTTATGATCAGTAATTAATAAGTAAGGGTAGGATTTATCATCACGTAATAAAATATTGTATTTGGGCTGATATTTTTTAATGTAATTATTTTCAAGAATCAACGCCTCCCCTTCTGTATGGGTAACCGTTACATCAATAGCGCAAATTTGTTTAACCAGTGCTTGGGTTTTAACGGAGCCAACATCTTCACGAAAATAACTAGCAAGGCGCTTTTTAAGTTGCTTTGCTTTACCCACATAAATAACCGTTTGTTCATGGTTATACATGCGATATACGCCCGCTTGTTCAGTAACCGCATTTAAAAAGGCTTCATGATCAAAGTGTAAGGGTTGCTCTGTTGCATTCGTATCAGACGACATTATAACTTTTCTGTCTTTATCATACTGTGGCGAATAGCCAAATGGGTTAACTCAACATCATTACTAACGGCTAGTTTTTCAAACATACGATAACGATAACTATTAATCGTTTTAGTGCTTAGATGCAAATTCACCGATATATTAGGTACCTTTTCACCACGCGTGATCATTAACATGATTTGAAGTTCACGATCCGACAAGATATTAAAAGGGTTTTCTTCGACTGATTTAAACTGACTTAGTGCCATTTGTTGGGCTATGTCCGCAGGCAAATAACGCTGACCACTATTAACCGCCCTTATTGCATTCACCATTTCATTTGACGCTGTCCCCTTTGTTAAATAACCCGCAGCCCCTATTTGCATCACTTTGGTTGGGAATGGCTCTTCTGTATACACGGTAAGTACAATAATTTTTGCATCGGGGGTAAAACGTAATATCTTTTTAGTGGCTTCTAACCCCCCCATACCAGGCATATCCATATCCATTAAAATAACATCGGGTTCAGTGTGGCGACAAAACTTTATCGCTTCTTCGCCCGTTTCACATTCGTGAATAACGTTAAAGCCCTTTACTTCAGTCAATATTTTACTAATACCCGTTCGTACTAATACATGGTCATCAACTAATAATATATTTATCAATCTAATTTACCTTAAATTTTTCACATGGAGATTACACAAATAAAAAACCATAAAGTCATGCTTTTTCAATTAGTTAAATTATATGACAACGCCACCTTGTCTACTAGGTTTACCTAGAGCAACGCTAGCACTTATAATTTATTATTTTTTAACCAGCTATTCAATAGCCCTATTTGACCATTTTTATACGCCGCATATGTTAAACGCACCGCATTACTTAAAATGATACTGTCAGACCAATTTGTTTGTTCTGAAATTAATTGATAGCATACTTTAGCCTCCGGAGATAAATAACCACGCATTTCTTGTTTACCACGCTCTTTTTGACGTTCACGATATTTTTTCTGCTTTTCGGCATTGGTCATTGCCTTTTTTTTATGCTTTACCTGTTCATCCATCTTATTCTCAATGCATCTAGTCTAGTGGCAACTTGCTATTAAAGGCTATGTTACTCTGCCCGTTTAATTTTGCAATACGCTATTTAGCTATACTTACAAAAGAAAATTTAATTTTTATTGTTTAAATGTAAACTTTTTCACTGTTCGGAGTTGTTTAGTGTACAACTGTTCGCTAAAGTAGCGCGGTAGATATTTATCAGATGATTTTTATTAGTTCACTATTTAGGTGATTTTTTTAATAAAAAGTTTTTATCCGCTTACTTTTTAATAGGCAATACAGTTATGGCAATGGCACAACAGAATTCATATAGTAAAGAAGATTTAATCAAAGCAGGTACTGGCGAAATGTTTGGAGAAGGAAACTCTCAGCTTCCTTCAGATAACATGTTAATGATGGATCGTATACTAACGATAACCGAAGAAGGCGGCGAAAATGGTAAAGGTTGCATAATTGCTGAGTTAGATATAAATCCAGATTTATGGTTCTTTGATTGTCACTTTAAAGGTGACCCAGTCATGCCAGGTTGTTTAGGTCTAGATGCAATGTGGCAGTTAGTTGGATTTTTCTTAGCATGGACTGGCGGTCCAGGTCGAGGCCGCGCGTTAGGTGTGGGTGAAGTTAAATTTACCGGACAAATTTTACCTACCGCCAAAAAAGTCACGTTTAAAATAGACTTTAAACGCGTTATTAAGCGTAAACTATACATGGGCCTAGCCGATGGTAGCGTAAGTGTTGATGGTCGTGAAATATACACTGCGAAAGATTTAAAAGTAGGTTTATTTACTGACACGTCAAAGTTCTAGTTAACCCTTCCTTCGACCCTTCGACAGGCTCAGGATGAACGGAAGGGAGCTTCCCCGTTTGCCCTGAGCTTGTCGAAGGGTCAAGGCTTATATGTCCTATGGTTTCACGTTAACCACTTAACCATTGGAACAAAGACACGTAAAAACTAAAAAAGCACCTTGAATAGCTCAAAGGTGCTTTTTTAATAATAAGACACTCAAGAAAAAGCTTACTTCATCAATTGACGACGTAAACCAAATAGTGAGATAAGCGCAAACAATGAGCCAAAGCCAAAACCGGCCCCTTGACGTATAACTGCACCCTCTTCCTCTGCAGTACATATTTCACCATCATCAGAGATAAGTTCAAGGCTAATAGCACGAACCACATCTTCTGTTAAAGCAACATCAGCCTCATCTAACATTGGATCACCTTTAGCATCACGAAGAGGAGCTTTTACAATCGCGGTAGCAGAAATCATACCCGCATCATTAATACCTCGAGCTTCAAGAATATCGTATGTTAAGCGATCTGAACAGGGAATAAGGTCATTCAAATTACTAAAAATCTCACTATTGATATCATAAACAAAAGCAGCTGTTCTACGCGGATTTTGCGTACTTTCATTATGAGTTTCAATTTCTCCCTCACCAACGATTAAACCATTATTATTTATTGCACGAGCAGTACTGTCTGAGCCAGAAAAGAAATCAGCAGGATATACCAGTGCTATGTTTTCTGTAGGCACTGTAGTATCCACATGAAAGAACTTCTGCACAACTTTACCCTCAATCATGGTAGTAATATGCCCCACCGCAATACCGGCATCATTAATATCGTAAGCACGAGAGCCACCTTTATCAGCGTGATCACCCGTTAGGTCAATCACTTCGCCGTTTTTATAAACAACAGCATATTGATATAGACTACTTTGATCCGCCGATGGGCTTGTAACGGTTTCATCAATCCAACCACTAGCATAACCCACCGCAACACCATTAGCATTAACGGCTAAGGCATAACTTGAATGCGCACGTTCATCATCTACGTGAGGCTCAACTAATAATCCTAATTTTACAGGTACAACGTTACCATTGGGATCTAATGTCGCTTTGAACGCCATGGTATGAAAAGCCGCAACGGAAGAGCTTAATTGGGTTTGAGCAACACAAGCATCAAAAGGTAAGTTTATTAATATGTCAGGGTCTGCACAACCACCCGTCTCATTTTCAATTAACTCTTTGTAACCTTGCGTTAATTTATAACTGCTAAAACCAACCGCTATTCCAGATTCATTAACGTCTATAACTGCAGATTCACCACCGCCGTAGTATGTACCATTACTCTCTAATGGAAAAGGCTCAACTGAGTGCACTTGTGCACCTTGATCATAAGAATAAAAACCTCGAATACCATGATCTCTTAACCAAAATGTATGCTCACCTCCATCTTCATCAATAAAAATATCACTAGGTAAATAAGGTGCTGTAGCCGTACCATAGGATATCCCACCATCCGTAATACCACTAACAATATCAACGGTTGAGCGAGTCAGATCATCTGTTCCCGAAAAATTCTCATCCCACAAGTTAAAATCAGCAGTAACATCATCAATAGTGGTTATAGCAAGTGTATCACCAACTTTTTGATATTCAATATTAAGTCCTTTCCCTGATGAAGTATCTTGTAACCAGCGCACCACCCAAGCTAAATCATTAGCGGTTGGGTCTCCTGCGATTAACGCAGTAAAATCTTCAATATCATTTAGTGCACGCACACTTGTATAGCGAACAAAAGCATAATTTCGTATTTCAATAAAGTCATCGTCATTTAAGTACTGAAATTGAACGGGTAAATTATAAAGGTTAGTACCTGATATCGCCATATCACCAGAAGTATTTTGGTGTTGAGCATAAGTGTACTTTAGATTACTCGCCGCACCTGTGTTAGTTATTTTGTAAGTAGCAGCATTTACATTCTGAATAAAACTTATGCTTAGTGCACTGCTAACGCTTAAAGCGATTATATTTTTTACTATCTTGCTCATGTTACTACTTAACTCTTTTTATTTATTATCGGATAAAATTATTGTTGGATAAAATTCCAACTCACATTTATTAAAACTCATCGAGCTCTTGCCATCTTGTGTACACAAGGTCGAGTTTTGACTCGTTTTCGCCTAGCTCGTTCAATATATTTTTAGTATATTGTTCATCTTTGCTGAAAAAATCATGTTGATTCACTTTTTCTTGTAACTCAGCAATGTTATTTTCTAGACTATCTATTATTTCAGGTAGCTCAGCGAGTTCTTTAGTTTCTTTAAAAGAGAGCTTCTTTTGCGTCACTTTTACTGCTGGTTTTTTTACTGGCTCTGTTTTACTTTTCTGACTAACTCTTTTCTGTTCCGCATTGGACTGTTGGTGGCGCTGCTCTTCTTTTAACGCTAAATAGCTATCAACATCGTCATAACCACCCACTATCTGATTAATACGCCCCGTACCATCAAAATATAAACAAGTATTCACACAATTATTAACAAAATCACGGTCATGACTAACTAAAATAACCGTTCCTGAGTAATTTGCAACTACTTCTTCTAGAAGCTCTAACGTTTCAATATCTAGATCATTGGTGGGCTCATCGAGAATTAATAAGTTACTTGGGCGAAGAAATAATCGCGCCAATAACAAACGGTTTTTTTCACCACCTGATAAGGCTTTTACTGGGGTGCGTGCGCGTTTAGGACTAAACAGAAAATCTTGCAAATAGCCTAATACATGACGTGATCTGCCATTAACCATCACTTCTTGTTTACCTTCGCCCACAATTTCTTGCACGGTTAGGTTTAAATCTAAGGCTTCACGATGTTGATCAAAGTAAGCTACTTCTAAATTCACACCTGATCGCATCTCACCGCTGGTCTGCTTAAGCTTTTCCATAATCAACTTAATTAACGTCGATTTACCAGTACCGTTTGCGCCAATAAAGGCCAAGCGATCATTACGCGTAATCAATAAATTAAGTTTATCAATGATCACTTTATCATCAAAAGCCACGGTAACATCATGTGCTTCAAATACTAATTTACCTGAACGATCACCCTGAGTAATATTCATGGTACTTTGATTACGCACTTCACGACGAGCAGTTCGCTCTAAGCGTAACTTTTCTAACGATCTTACCCTGCCTTCATTACGGGTACGACGCGCTTTTATTCCTTGACGAATCCAAACTTCTTCTTCAGCAAGTCGTTTATCAAATAAAGCATTTTGTTGCTCTTCAACTTGTAAGTCGTGCTGCTTTTGCTCGATATACAAATCATAATCACCGGGATAACTTTTTAATTGCCCGCGATCAAGATCTAAAATGCGTGTTGATAAGCCGCGAATAAACGCTCTGTCATGGCTAATAAAAATAATGGTCCCAGCAAAATCTTTTAGAAATTTTTCTAACCATAAAACACTGGCGATATCTAAATGGTTAGTCGGCTCATCTAATAATAAAATATCAGGATTAGTCACCAACGATTTGGCCAATGCGACTTTACGCAACCAACCACCAGATAAATCTGAAATTTTAGCATCACCATCAAGCGACAATGTACTCATTACTTGTTCAATGCGTTGCTCATCTTGCCAAGCATTCGCTTGTTCTAACTCATCTTGCACATTCGCTAATTTATTAAGGTTTCTCTCGCTTGGATCTTCACCAATGATGTGAATTAAATGATGATAGCGACTAATAAGATCAGCATTTTCTTTTACCCCTTGGGCAACATAATCAAATACATTTACATCGGATGATTCTGGTGGATCTTGTTCTAGCATCGCCATTAACATGGTGCTCGATTTTAATATTTGACCGTCATCTAGGTTTTGAAGGCCCATCAAGACTTTCATTAACGTTGACTTACCTGCACCATTACGACCCACTAAACAAATGCGCTCACCTGTTTGTATACTTACATCTGCTTTATCTAAAATCTTATCGGTGCCAAAGGCTAATTCGCCATTGGCTATTCTTAATAATTCCATCGGTTATTTAAACTCGCTTTATATTAATTTTCTGTTAACTGGGCAACTTGCTCTACAGTGAAAGGCCAAAATAGTTTTTTATTCTCACCAAGCGTATCATCGAGTTTTTCTAGTACAGGAATGTGCACACCGTAGAGCTCAACTAACGTTTTAGTCTCATGGGCAACATTTGTCTGATCAACAATATCTATTTCATTTAATTGTTCATGTGTTAATACGGTTAAGCAAAGTGCTAGTGCTTGCTCACATAAGTGACAACCGTCACTACCGTATAAAATAAATTTTTTAGTTATCATACTACTTGTTACCATGCTAAAGATTCACTGTGTTTAGTTTTAGAATCATGCCTACTTTCTCGTTATAGACCAGCTATTATGAATATGTTTATTACGAGCAAAATCTTTATCGCGCGTAATATCAGACATTGCTTGTGCTTTTACACCAAGCGCTTCCATTGCATCAAAATCCATTTTAAAATTTCGCTTATTATTAGTGAAGAATATTTCTCCACCATCCGCTAAGGATTTCAATGCATCGGTGATTAAATCCACATGATCACGTTGAACATCAAAACTGTCTTCCATACGTTTAGAGTTAGAAAAAGTTGGCGGATCAATAAAAATGATATCAAAAGCAGTGGTATTCTTTTTCAGCCAATCTAAACAATCAGCTTGTATAAATTGATATTTATGGCCATTAAGCTTGTTCAAATTAAAGTTATCTTGTGCCCAATTTAAGTAAGTATTAGACATATCAACTGTTGTTATTGAACTTGCGCCATGTAAAGCCGCTTGCACTGACACAGAGCCAGTATAAGCAAACAAATTTAATAGACTTTTATTTTTTGATTTTTTAGCGACTATTTGTCTCGTTTTACGGTGATCCAAAAATAAGCCAGTATCAAGGTAGTCCCACAAGTTAATTTTAAACAAGGCACCATGTTCATTCACTATGATCGATTGTTTCGACTTATCAACACGTTGATATTGATTCTTACCTGTTTGCTTAGCTCGCGTTTTTAAAATCACTTTATCTGTTGGTACTTGTAGTACTTTTGGTGCCCAATAAAGTACTTCTTGCAAACGTTTAGTCGCTTTTTGTTCATCAATCGTTTTTGGTGCTGCATATTCTTGAATAACTAAATAATCACCATAAATATCAATAGCAACATTGTATTCTGGAATATCTGCATCGTATAAACGATAACAATCTATCTGGTTTGATTTAAGCCACCCTTTTAACGATTTACCATTTTTCTTTAAGCGGTTTGCAAAAGCACTGTCTTCCTCAGCAAAAGATGATTCAGGATTAACTGCATCTTTTGCTAACTGTTTTGAATCGACATTGTATAGTGCTAATTGGCAATCTAACGGGCCATTTTTAAACTTATAACGTTTAAAGCTTGATAATTTAAGCATGGAAAGCAATTCAACATTGGCTGTTAATATCGCCACGCGCCAATCGATAAATTGGCTTTTAAGTTTTTGACCAAATAAAACAAAGTTTTCAATAAGCTCGGGTAATTCACCTATACGCTCCCCATAAGGGGGGTTAAACAGAATTGTACCTGAGTGACCAAAAGCATTTTTCATATCATTGGTATTTTGACACTTGAATTCAATAAAGCGTTGTACATTCGCATTTCTAGCATTTTGCTGTGCCGTATT
>DPHE01000064.1:369-1502 GCA_003521815.1 Colwellia sp. | reverse complement strand
CGTGGATCTATATCAACACCAAAAACTTTCAAACTACTGTTTTGCGCATCATGTAAAGCCGTTGCTGAATCATTTTTCGCTTTATTTAATTGGTCATGCCATAAATCATCATCATGCTTTAACCATGATTCAAAACCCCAAGACGCTCGATAAATACTTGGCGCTTGTTTAGTCGCCATAGCAACCGCTTCAATTAAAATTGTACCTGAACCACACATAGGATCGACTAAGGGCTTACTGGTATCCGCTAACCAGCCAGAGCGTATAATTAACGCAGCTGCTAAGTTTTCCTTCAAAGGTGCAGCACCACTGTGCTCACGATAACCTCGTTGAAATAAACCTCTACCAGAAAAATCTAAATAGATACTGACATGATCTCTCAATAAACGTGCTTGAAAGCTTATCTGTGGTGTTTTTTTATCAACATTAGGACGTTCATGGCCTTGTTCTCTAAATTGATCAACAATGGCATCTTTGATGGTTAAACCACCAAATTGACTATTACGTATTTCTTCGCTGTAACCAACAAAGTCAATAGCAAAGGTAGTTTCACTAGTAAAGTGTTCAAGCCAATTTATAGAACTCGCTGCTTTAAATAGCTGATCTTTGTTTAGTGCTTCGCCTTCACCAAGCTTTAACATCACTCTTGTTGCTAGACGTGTCCATAAACTAATTTTATAACCTAGTGCCATTGAAGCACTAAAATAAACCCCTTCAGGCTTTTGTACTACTTGTTTACCGCCAAGATTTTTTATCTCATCTGCGAGTAAAACCTCAATACCTGGAGAGGTCAAGGCCAAAAAAGATTGCATGTGTTCTTGCATTTCTTGCATCGTTTAATCCTAAAAGTTGTTCCCAAGGAACAGATGGCGGCAATTATAACCAAACTATGGTCACACATAAACAAAAGTTGAATATTGTTAAAGGAACAGTCGTCAAATAGCCTGTAATTCAGACATAACGCATGACATTTAAGCGAACAGGTATTTAATTGAAAAAAGCGCTTGCTTTATCACGGTGCTATCCTTACTATACGCCTCGATTTCAAGGAGACATTCTTTGGCGTTATTCTTACAATTGAATTAAAACTATTGTGACTTACCTAAGTAATTAGGTCATTCGGACGCGGGATG
>DPHE01000064.1:0-150 GCA_003521815.1 Colwellia sp. | reverse complement strand
AAATCCTGCTCCCGCAACCAATTCATTGAAATTCATAACATTTTTCATTAAACTTTATTTTTCAATAATTCCCTAATAACCGGAATTAAAATGGTTATTGGCTTCTTACTTTATTAAAAAAAGTAGGTCATTCGGACGCGGGATGGAGCA
>DPHE01000032.1 GCA_003521815.1 Colwellia sp. | reverse complement strand
TATCAAAACGTCCAGTTGGTTAAGATTTTTGGCTGAACCCCTTGGAACTGGAGCGCATTCTATAGATCTACTGAAAGGGATCAAGCATTATTTTCATATTAATTTCTGTTCGATTAAAAAGCGACCATTAAAGGTAGGGTTTCTGTATTTTGGGTAGTTATTAATGCTTTTACTATCGCGATATTTTTTCTATTATCACGTAATACGGTAGTTGACCCTAGACTAAATAATAAAATTACTAAAATAAAACGCCCAGCTTAGGCGCCTAAGCTGGGCCTTTTTAAAAATAATAGAGTTAAGTGATTAACCGAATATTTCTAATTTACCGTCAGTTACACGTGTTTCATAGGTTTTGATGGCAAATGTATCATCATCTAAACAGGCACCAGAGTTTAAAACAAAACGTTGTTTTAATAAGGGTGAAGCAACATAAATCTCACCATTAGTTTCACCAATTAATCCTCTATATAAAACGTTAGCTTTTCCAAAAGGGTCAAAGTTAGATACAGCATAAATTGTGTCGTTGCCTACTTGGAATAAGGCAATTTGCTCTTCGTTTGCTAATAAGGCACAAACACCTGAGTTTTTGATTAAATCACTTGTTGGGCAGATGGTTTGCCACGTATTTTCTGTTGTCATTTTATTTTCCTTTCTTATCCGAAAACGTTTCTTATGCGGGTGTTAGATCTACTGCTTGAATTTTAACGCCGTATTTTTTCTCTTCACCCTGAGCTGGACGAATTTGCTCACGCTCAGTAACGAATTCGATGTTGCCATCGACAGTGTCAGAGTTAACAAACTGACGGAAACGTTTCAATTGCTCTTCACTTTCAATGGTGGTTTTCCATTCACATTGATAAGTATCAACGACATTTTGCATTTGTTTCTCTAATTCAGCATTAATACCTAAGTGATCGTCTTTAACGATTTTTTCCATGTAGGGTAAGCCGCCTTCTAGGTTTTCCAACCAGACAGAAGTACGCGTTAAACGATCCGCTGTACGTACGTAGAACATTAAGTAACGATCAATATACTTAACTAAGGTTTCATCATCTAAATCCGTCGCGAATAAATCGCCATGGCGAGGCTTCATTCCGCCATTACCACTGACGTATAAGTTCCAACCATTTTCTGTGGCGATAATACCAATGTCTTTACTTTGCGCTTCTGCACATTCACGAGTACAACCAGAAACAGCAAACTTAATTTTGTGTGGAGAACGCAAGCCTTTGTAGCGATCTTCTAAAAATATAGCCATTGCCATACTGTCTTGCTGGCCATAACGACACCAAGTACTACCTACACAAGATTTAACCGTACGTAACGATTTACCGTAGGCGTGACCTGTTTCCATGCCAGCATCAATTAAGCGTTTCCAAATTGCGGGTAATTGGTCAACACGTGCGCCAAATAAATCGATACGTTGGCCGCCAGTGACTTTGGTGTAAAGGTTATATTCTTTTGCGACTTCACCAATAACAATTAATTTATCAGGCGTTACTTCGCCGCCTGGCATACGTGGAACGACGGAATAAGTCCCATCTTTTTGCATGTTACCTAGGAACACATCGTTGGTGTCTTGAAGTGATACATGGTCGGGTTTTAATATGTAGTCATTCCAAACCGACGCTAAAATGGACGCGGCAGCAGGTTTACAAATTTCACAGCCTAAACCTGAACCATGTTTTTCTATTAACACGTCAAAGGTTTTAATTTGCTCTGCTTTAACAATGTGAAATAATTCAACACGGCTGTAAGCAAAATGTTCACAAAGGTCAGTGCTAATTTCAACACCTCGCTTTTCTAATTCGTGATCAGTAACTTTCTTCAATAATGCGGCACAACCACCACAACCACTACCCGCTTTTGTTGAAGATTTAACGTCACCCACATCTACTGCGCCGCAATCAATTGCAGCAACAATGTCACCTTTGGTTACATTCAAACATGAACATATAGTGGCAGTGTCGGGTAAAGCGTCTACGCCTAATGTTGGTTTTTCGCCTGCACTGGGTAATATTAATCCGTCTGGATTTTCTGGTAGTTCGATACCATTTAATGCGTATTGCAATAATGAATCATATTCGCTGGTATCACCTACTAAAACGGCGCCTAATAATTCTTTACCGTCTGCACTTACCACTATTTTTTTATAAATTTGGTCAGGTTGGTTTGAATAAACGTAGCTTTTACAGCCTTCAGTACGCGCATGTGCATCGCCGATTGAACCTACGTCCATGCCCATTAACTTCAACTTAGTACTCATATCAGCACCAGTGAATTGTTGCTCACCACCAATAATGTTATCAGCAGTAACCTTAGCCATGGTGTAACCCGGTGCGACTAAACCGAAGATGAAGTTATTCCATAAAGCACACTCACCAATGGCGTAAATGTTTTCGTCAGAGGTTTTACAATTGTTGTCAACAACAATACCGCCACGTTCACCCACCGCTAAATCAAATTCGCGCGCTAGGTTGTCGTATGGACGAATACCAGCAGAGAATAAAATAACGTCAGTTTCTAAATGTGACCCATCTGCAAAATTCATGCGGTGAACACATTCTTCACCGTCTACAATTTCATTGGTGGCTTTTTGCGTATGCACCTGAACGCCAATACCTTCGATCATTGAACGAAGTAAAGCACCACCGTCTTTGTCTAATTGAACGCCCATCAATTGTGGAGCAAATTCTACAACATGTGTTTGTAAACCTAGCTCTTTAAGTGCGTTAGCTGCTTCTAAACCTAATAAACCACCACCAACAACAACGCCTACTTTACCGGCTTTAGCAGATGCTTGAATGTCTTCTAAATCTTGAATCGTACGATAAACCAAACAATGGTCACGCTCTTTACCAGGAATAGGAGGAACAAAGGGATATGAACCCGTTGCCATAACGAGTTTGTCGTAAGCGTAAGTGTCGCCAGTTTCAGTGGTAACAGTTTTTGCTATTTTATCAATGTTGGTAACTTTTGCGTTGGTGAAAAAGTTAACACCAATTTCGTTGTAATATGCAGGAGTGGTCATTGCTAAATCATCAGCAGTTTTTCCAGAAAAATATTCTGATAAGTGAACACGGTCATAGGCTAAACGATCTTCAGCTGATAATACGGTAATTTCATATCCTTCATGTTTTGCCATTTCATCAACAAAGTGATGGCCAACCATGCCATTGCCAACGACGACGATTTTTTGATGTTGTGTGCTCATATTTTGCAGTCCTACTTCTTTAAATTACCGCTGTATTAGCGGAACTAGATAATGTTTTGTTATTTGCAATAAATGAACCAGTTAGTATTTGTTAATTAATTCAATCGGATAGGGTTTTTGTTGTTGCGTTGGATAGAGCTTTTGCACTACTGTAAAGAGGTTTACGCACCAAGGGTGTGCGTTACACTGATAAGTGGGTGTACAAGATAAAAAATATTAATTAAAGTAATAAATCGACCATTCATTACGCGAATTGTTATTACAGTGTAACGTGTTAATTAGACAAAGATACAACCAGCCCAATAAACAATAACGCTGATACTGATTTCCAAAAAAACACAGGATTACGCTGTAGCAATGGTTTATTTTTGTATTCTTCAACGGCGGATGAACTGGGGTTACTTAAATCAGCAAAGAATTCTGAAAATACTTTATAGCGCAGTTTCGGATCTGCCGCAGTTGCTTTTTGTAAGCTTAAATCTAACCATAATGGTAGCTCAGGTCTAAACTGTTTAATACTACGATATTGCATATCATTATAATCTTTAATGGTTACTTCAGCCCGTTGCATTGGTTTGTATGGCAGTTCGCCTGAAAGCATTTCATAACAAATAACGCCCAATGAAAATAGATCACTTTGATTATCTGCTTTCATGTGCAATAAGGTTTCAGGAGCAATATAGTCTAAAGAGCCGTGGGGGACTTCTTCTTTGATTGTTTCTTGATTTTCATCAAGTGAAGCGACAAATACGGTGCCGTAATCAATCAATTTAATGTGGCCATATTGATCGATCATTATGTTGTCTGGTTTTAAGTCGCGATGTACTAAATCTAAGCGTTGAAACACTCGTAATGCGCTGATTACTTGTTTCATTATATCGCGTACTTGTGCAATGCTCGGTTTAGGGTTGTCATGCAACCATTCACTTAAGGTTTGCCCTTCAAGATATTCACACAAATGGTATAAAAACTGGCTGTTTTGTTTACCAGGTAATACGCGCATTACGTTACCGTGGTTAATGCGCTGGCCAACCCACGCTTCACGCATAAAGCCTTGCAAATAAATGGCATCGTCTGAAAAATTGGCTGACGGCGCTTTTAAAACATAAGGTTTATCAGTCTCAACATCTACGACTAGATACAAATGTGAACGGATACTCGCGTGAATCACTTTTTTAACTAAGTAGCCATCAAGTTTCTGTCCAATTTGTAATGCGGGTGGGATTACTTTTGAATTTAGATCTCGTTGAATTTCGGCCAGTTTACGATTGGGTACCGCGTTAATATGTACTAATAAACAGGTAACATTGTCATCACTACCGCGCTCAATTGCCGTTTCAACAATCTTTTTAGCAAGTGTTTCTAAATCAGACTTTTCTGGTGATAATGGTAATGAATCAAAGAGCTCCTTAAAAACAGGTTTCGTAATATAATCATGAATACCATCGCAACTTAGCATGTATAAATCACTAGGCTGTAAATCAATTTGATGTACATCAACTTCTAAACGATTATCTGCACCTAATGCGCGTGTTAATAAAGCTTGTTGCCCCATTTGCTTACGATTATGATCGCGCGTAATCGCTTCTATCTGACGATTACGATATTTTGTTATACGGGTATCGCCAACATGAAAAATATAACCCGTGGTTGATTTTGCAATGAATGCTGAAAAAGTCGTAAGCCATTGAGGAGAGTTTTCATAGGATAAACCATCAACAAACCCGCTCTGTGAATATAACCAGTTATTTAAACTGGTTAATACTTTTGCAGCAGATTTTCGCGTGGACCATGTTTCAGGGGTTACTAGATATTCTTGAATAAATTGAGTCACTGCAAGTTGTGAGGCCTCAGCTGCTTTATTTGCGCTGGATAGCCCATCTGCAATGGCTGCAACCGCGCCTTTAGCACGTAATTCATATTTTTGGGGGATAATGGCTGCAAAAGCGTCTTGGTTTTCAGCTTTTACACCCTTAGAGGAAAAACCGCCAAAGCACAGTTTTAAATCTGCAACTGTGCTTTGGCTTGTTTGAGTTTCGGTACTCATACTTTTTTAATGACTAACATTAATTAACTCTACAGTGCCATCTTCACGTACTTCGGTAATAGTACCTTTTGGCTCTTCCATAAATAGTAATGTAGTAAAGCCTACCACAGCTGTACCAGCTATCACCATAAAGAATGTTGAATAATCAACCATGGTTAATACCGTTAAGTAAACCACTGCACCTACGTTACCGTAAGCGCCAGTCATACCAGCAATTTGTCCGGTTAAACGACGTTTAATTAATGGTACTGCAGCAAATACTGCACCTTCTCCCGCTTGTACGAAGAAAGAACAAGCCATTGCCGTTACTACTGCTAGTGCTAAAGGCCATTCACCGGTAATTTCAGACATTGCGAAATAACCAACAGCTAAACCTGCAGTTAAAATTAATAACGTTTTCTTACGACCAAATTTATCAGATAACCAACCGCCACCAGGACGAGACATCAGGTTCATAAAGGCATAAGTAGACGCTAACATTGCTGCGTAAACCATGCTTAATTCGAAGGTTTCAGCGAAAAATAACGGTAACATTGAAACAACTGCTAATTCTGAACCAAAAGTGGCAAAGTAAAGAATGTTTAATACAGCTACTTGTCTAAACTTATAGCGGTGAAGTTCTTCAACAGGCTTTGAAAATAAATGACCGTTTACTTTAATCGTTTGTTTTACTTCAATGGCAAACAAAACCACTAAACCGATGTAAGAAAAAATGGCACTCTGCTCTGTTAATAAACTCACACCAGCAGGTGATAATTTCCATGTTAGTAAGGCTAAAGCACCGTACATAGGAATTTTCATAATTAATAACAGAAAGAAATCGCCTGTTGAGGTAACTTCCATCGCACCTGTTTGTTTAGGTTTAAAATAAGTTGAACCTTTAGGTGTGTCTGATACATTTTTATACCAGATAACACTGAAAATTAAGCTTAATGCACCGGTAAAGGCAACCGCATACCTCCAACCGTCTTCACCACCAAATGCCAACGCAAGCGTAGGTAGTGTCATGGCAGCAGCAGCTGAACCAAAGTTACCCCAACCACCATATATACCTTCAGCCGTACCTAGTTCATTAGCAGGGAACCATTCAGAGACCATACGAATACCGATAACAAAACCAGCACCTATAAAGCCTAATAAAAACCGAGATAAGGCCGCTTGCTCAAACGTAGTTGAAAGAGCAAACATAAAACAAGGAATACTACATACCGCAAGTAATACCGAGAAGGTTAATCGTGGGCCGTATTTATCGGTAAGCATACCAATGATAACGCGCGCCGGAATGGTTAACGCTACGTTTAATAGCATTAATGTTTTTATTTCAGCTTTCGTTAATCCTAATGAGTCAGCAATTACTGATACTAAGGGGGCAAAGTTAAACCAAACAGCAAAAGTAATGAAAAATGCTATCCAACTCATATGTAAGGTTTTCATCTTACCTTTGAATGAAAATATATTGAGACTTTCTTGACCGCTCATGCGACGACTCCTTAAAATAAATATTTTTATTAACAAAAATATTTATTGCTTTGCTAATAATAAAAAATTGATTTTCTATAAAATAAGCTGACTGGCTTACCTGATATGAATAACTTGATTAAACAGAGATGAGCAAATGTGATGCCATTATCACAAAGTATTTATATCTAATTGTTTTTAATATACTTTAGTTAACATCTCTTAATAAATGATAGCCATAACTTAGTCTTGAATGCACAACACAATAACTATTACGCCCAAATTTAGTGCACAAAAAAAGAATAAATAACCACTCAGCCCTTCAAAAACATTTAATTGTAAAAGTAATGAGTAGGAACAGATAAAGGCAAAGGCCGAATGAAATAGATAAATTAATACAATAAAGCATTAAACACTTTGAATATTTTTTAAACAGAATGATTTGACGTATACAAAACAACCAAGAAAGAATATCTAAGTCGATAAATTAAATAGTAATGTTAAAACCACTACCTTTGAGCATAACGACTCAGGTAAGCACCATATCAGTGCAACAATCCATCAAAAAGCAGTGTTATTTATTATCACTTCGTTGTAACTATTAATTAATATCTTTTATTACAACTGATTAGCTTTCATGTGGTTTATCAAAAACACATGGCACGTTACATGCTAATAGCAGTATAGATAAAGTTAAGTAACGATGTGAATAATATTCCCACATACGTAAACAACATAACCACCATATACGTGAGCAGTTCAATGACTAATACCGCAAGCCCAACAGCAGATATGTTATCAAACCAGGATTCAGAATCGGTTACTCAGATAAAACCATCTTTGGTGATCATTGGTAATGGTATGGCGACAGGCCGGCTATTAGATGAAATCATTAAGCGCACACCAAATAAGTATCAAATTACAGTTATAGGTAAAGAAAACTTCGGTAGCTACAATCGTATTATGTTATCAGCCGTTTTAGCCGGTGATGCAACGATTGATAGCATTATGCAAAAACCACCCGCATGGTACCAAGAGCACAATATTGCCTTCTTAATTGGTAGTGAAGTTACTTATATCGACAAAAAAATTCAGGTAGTTGGATTAGCCTCATCGGCGCAGATAAATTACGATGAACTTATCATTGCTACCGGTTCACGAACCGCAAAAATACCCGC
>DPHE01000095.1:19737-25209 GCA_003521815.1 Colwellia sp. | reverse complement strand
GGTACTCGTTGGGCTGGTTTTGCCGCTATTTGGAGTTTCTCACTGGCTTATTTAATGGCCACGTTATGTTTTCAAGTGGGTAATTTTTCTGCTGCGCCATTAATGGCAAGTATTTATATTGCTGCTGTATTCTTGAGTTTTGCCGGTATTTATTTTTGGCTCAAACATCAGGGGCGAAAAGTACTCACAATCCCTATCTCGGTAAGCTATTCATAACGCTTATTAGCGCTAAAAATTTACGGTGTGGTATAGTTTTCTTAGTAGAGTAAAATTAAGATAACAGGAAACATCGACATGTCCAATATCCAGAGTAAACGCATTGGTATCTTAACCAGTGGTGGTGATGCCCCAGGCATGAATGCCGCTATACGATCTGTTGTGTTGGCTGCT
Source organism: Colwellia sp. (assembly GCA_003521815.1). Lineage (GTDB taxonomy): Bacteria > Pseudomonadota > Gammaproteobacteria > Enterobacterales > Alteromonadaceae > Colwellia. The sequence goes on along the minus strand of DPHE01000095.1, from coordinate 24,819 downwards.
CATCATTATCACATCGATGTAATGGGTTTTTATTATGGTTATAACGGTTTAATTTGTGCTGAAAGTATTAATCAAGCAAAGCTTATAGAGCTTAGTGATGTTAATAGTATTATTCATCGTGGCGGTACTTTTTTAAAAAGTGCTCGTTGTCAGAAAATGCTAACGGAAGATGGCCTTCAACAAGCAGCAAAAACATTGAAAAAAGAAAATATTGATGCGTTAATTGTTATAGGTGGTGATGGCTCTTTTAACGGATTATTAGCACTGAAAGACTTTTGGCGAGGTCAGTTGATTGGCATTCCAGGCACTATTGATAATGATCTTGATGGTACTGACTTTACCATAGGCTTTGCAACGGCGGTGAACACTGCTATTGAAGCGATTGATAAAATACGCGATACCGCTGATGCTTTTGAGCGAGTTTTTCTTGTTGAGGTAATGGGACGACATAGCGGTCATATCACCTTTAATGTAGGTATTGCTTGCGGTGCGGAACAAGTACTATCTTTTGAAAATTTCTCTGTGGCTGAACAACAAAGTAAACTTGAAATATTGGCAGCTGAAATCAAATATGCTCAGCAAAACCGCCATAGTAGCTATATTATTGTGATCGCTGAAAATTTATGGCCAGGTGGCGCTATTGAGCTGGCAAAAAAGCTGAAAAAATCGGCAGGTATTGAGTGCACGGCTTGTGTGTTAGGGCATATTCAACGAGGTGGCTCGCCTGTACCTAAAGATAGGTTATTAGCAACAAAGATGGGAGTTGCCGCAGTACAAGCTATTATGGCAGGAGAAAACCATATTATGATTGCAGAGCAACATAGTGCTACTTGTTATATAGCACTTGAACAAGCAGTTAAACATCGCAAAGTGGTGAGTAAGCAACTTATTGATGCCCAGACAAATATCTTGGCATTGACCGCGCAAAATCAATATTAGCGGTTTATTTTTATTTTTTTAATCGCTGTTATGGGTTTTCAATGAAGTCATAAAGCGCTTTAAATTGTCGTGTTAAATTATGTTTAGGTGCAAAATAAGGTAATGGCATTGCATGTTGATGAGACTCGCGCATTTTTACCGAACTATTTAGCATTACAGGTATAATGGGATAACCTGCTTCAATTAATTCATCTACTAATTGTTTTGGTAGCTTTGCTCGTGGTTGAAATTGATTAACGATTACACCTTCAATAACTAAATCGTTATTGTGATCTTCACATATTTCATTAATCGCAGCGGTAACACTTTCTAAAGAGTGGCGAGAAAAAGCATCACAATCAAAAGGAATTAACACTCTGTCAGCGCCGATCAATGCAGATTTAGTATAAAAGTTTAACGCTGGCGGTGTATCAATGTATATTTCATCATAAAATTCCTCTAGCGCTTCCATCGCTTTGCGTAATGCAAAAATTTTGTAGCGAGATTCTAGTTTATGCTCTATTTCAGGTAGTTTATCGCATGCAGGCATAATGAAAAGATTTTCAAACGGGGTTTTGAATACAAACTCTTCTGCTCCACGCGCGGTGCCAAAGAATCCGACACTTTGATTTAAAAAATCAGCAACGGAAAGATCACAAGCTTGATCTCCTAACAAATAATGACTTGAATTAGCCTGTGGATCTAAATCTATTACCAAGGTTTTCTTACCCGACATAGCACTTACAGCGGCTAAATTACACACAATACTAGTTTTACCCACCCCACCTTTTTTGTTAAAAATCAATCTGCGCACTATATCAACCTCGAATTAATTATCTATATTGAAAACGTTACTTAGCTCTAATTTAAGTGCGATTATAATATCACAAAGTTAATAGAATTTAATTAATGAAAATATTAAAGTTAACAGACTATTTATCAGTTAACCAATGATATTAGACTCAAAGTATTAATTAATATTATTAGCACTTTATCCACTGTAAAGAAAATGAACATCAACCCAAACCTGTTAACCTCTCTTTGTTCAGGTAAACTCGTTTAATTACATAATACTATGATGCGGTGCGGTTAATTAGGTGATCGCGATGCATGAGAATATGTAAATGCAAGGCTGTATATATTTTTACAATGAGCGAATAAAAATATATTTTTCTAGATAAACCTGTCCTATGGGCTGTATTAAAGCTTGTTGACTCGGGCCTGATTTATGTATAGATAATCAACTTAAAATTAGTTGTTAAGAATTTGATTATAAGTCGATAAGAAGGAAAATTAATATGTATCTCAATTACTCACCTCAATTTCAATTTCCTGCTAACTCCGTTTTCAAAAAACAGACTTTAAAAAAGGGCTCCTTTTTTCTTGCTCTATCACTATTTCTATCTGGTTGTAATGATAATAAACCGGATGTAGTGCTTCCTGTTGACCCCGTGCTATCAACCATAGATGCGGATATTAGATCAATAATTATTACCAAAAACCTGACAGGAGATCCGAGTACAGGAAGAATATTACCTGATATCAAGGAACCTAAAGCTCAGTTAGGTATGAAACTTTTTTTTACTAAAAGTTTAGGTGGTGATTTTGATTCTGCTTGTGTTACCTGTCATCACCCTGTGTTAGGTGGTGGTGATGATCTTGCTTTAGCTATTGGTGTTGATGCTGATGTAGTCGATTTGCTAGGACCTGGTCGAATTCATAGTGGAAATGGCGAGCATTTTGATGGCGGTCCCACGGTGCCTAGAAACTTACCAACAACCTTTAATGTCGCATTATGGGATAATTTCTTGTTTCATGATGGCAGATTAGAAAGCTTAGGTAAAACGCCTAAAATGGGGGGTGATGACGACTTAGGAATTCGCACACCAGACGTTCCTTTTGGAGAAAGTGATAGTGAGGCAGGTCAAAATTTGGTATCGACACAAGCTAGGTTTCCGGTGACGTCCAAAGAAGAGATGAAAAATTTCAGTAACTTTGAAGGGACAAATAATGCCGAAGTTAGGCAAAATTTAGCACAACGTTTAGGTGATTATGGTAACCCATTAGGTGGAATGTTAATTGTTAATAATTGGTTAACGGAGTTTAAAGAAGCCTTTTCAGCTCCAGATGGAACCGCAGAAGAATTAATTACGTTTGACAATATTACTCATGCTATTGGTGAATATGAACGTTCTCAGGTGTTTATCGAAACACCCTGGAAAAAATATGTGCAAGGTGACGATTCTGCAATTAGTGAAGTGGCGAAACGAGGTGCAAAATTATTCTTTAACACTAGTCAAGATGGTGGTGCAAATTGTAGTGCTTGTCATTCAGGCGATTTTTTTACCGATGAACGTTTTCATGTCATCGGTATGGTTCAAATAGGACGAGGTAAAGGTGATGGTGATTATGGCACTGAAGATTTTGGTCGATTCCGTGAAACACGAGATGAAAAAGACAAGTATGCGTTTAGAACACCTTCACTACTTAATGTTACAGCGACAGGTCCTTGGGGACATGCAGGAGGTTCAGCAACACTTGAGCAAGCGGTTCGTACTCATTTAAACCCTCAAGAAGAATTGGACAATTATGACTTCTCTCAACTAGAACCCAATATTCAAGCGGTTGATATGGTTATTAACACTCAGCTTGTGATTGATAAGCTTGTGGCTAATAGAGCGGTTGGTATTACTAGCATTGAAGATATTAGCTTAACCGATATTCAGGTTGCAGAATTGTTGGCTTTCTTGAGGTGCTAACGGATGCTTGTGTTGAAGATAGAGAGTGCTTGGGTAAGTGGATCCCTGATGCAAGTGACGAGAATCCTGATACATTACGCATTAATGCTATTGATGGTGATGGCAATTTTTTATAAGAGCATAAAGTGCTATTGAAATAATAACTATTGGCCAGAGAAAAGACGCGTTTATATACTTATTTACCGCCCCTAAAAGGACTGTTTATAGTACTTTGTTGAGCTTAGTTGCGGTAGATTATAAATGCATTTTTTGGCCACAATTATACGATAGTGGACCTTAATGAACATTATATCTTAATACTTAGTTTGTTCTTTTTGGGATAAATAATGATGATTGGTTTATAAAAGCCGCCCGTTTTGTGGCAACTAACCCCTATGAGTTGAGACTAAGACGGACCTTGCAGGTTTAAGTTGATTTTAGGATCTTTTAAGACGATCCCTTGTTTTAAAAGTAATTTTTGCAATTGTTTTTGTAATTTGGTTTCAACATGACTGTTCTGTGCAACACGCAGCAGTTGTGCTTTACTAAAATGGCAATGCACTAACAAACTGCCAGGGAAGTAATCGAACTGAACAGTATGACTTAAATGGGTAAAACCATCGATTTGCTTTGCCTCTTCATTAATTTTGGCTAATACAGCCAATAATTTTTTATTCAAACGTTGGCATATTTTACTCATTTTCATACGTAGATTCACTCAATAGACACATAATTAATAAGAGGTATTGTAACTTTTTTAACATACATTTACTGCACGAATATATAATAGTGGATGTGAAATAAGCTTTATAAAGCGTAGATAATCAATTCATCACTTTAATAGGGTATAAGGGGCATGTAAAATATAATGGCCACTTTTGGCGAAAAATGATCTTATATATGGATAGAATAGTGACTTTATGGTTACGAGTTTATTTTTGTTAAAATTGTATTAAGCTTTCTTTTTTAAAAGAAAACGATATTACTAAAAGTTTAATCGTTTGCTACAATACAGAAATGTTAGTCATAGATTATAAAGCAAGTTGAAGTGGTAAACTTATGGAATATGAATTTATACATGATGCAATAACAGGTGAGGCCAAAGCACGCTTTTCTTTAGAGCATGAAGTAGTTGGTCCGTGGATTGAAGTTGAGCTTGGAAATGATAGTGCTAAGTTAGCACAACTGTTAACCGCCATTGATAATGTGGAAAAAGGTAATAAAAGTGAAGTTGTTATTACTGGCCATGAATATTCAGTTGCTATTAGCCAAGGTGACGTGGAAATTCACTCGAATGTTAGCTTAAATAATGAGGAACCTCTATCTGAAATGTTAACAGTTGATCATATTCATTACGATAACAATGAAAGCGCGGCCTGTGGTATTGAAGACTTTAGAGCGTTATTATTGTCATGGTCAAGGTTTA
>DPHE01000095.1:0-19544 GCA_003521815.1 Colwellia sp. | reverse complement strand
TTTATAAATGTGCTGTGATTTTGGCAGATAACGCCTGCTTACTCCTATTTATTACTAGTCGAAAGTACTGCTGCTTCAATATAAGCATCGACTTTTATTATCTAAAATATTTTGATTAACAATAAGTATAAGGGATAGTCGTAAAATTAACTGAGTTAATAAATAATAAGGTTATTGTTCGCTTTTACTTAATAGTAAGCCAATTAATGTGTAACCCAGATCATCATCACAAGAAATAATATAAGAACAGCATTAAAAGATAAGATGTAAATAAAACCTCTTAATCCCTCCTTTAAACTATAGCCTTTATCATCTAAATACCACCACCAAATAGCGCACATAACTATGGGTAAAAGAAAGAATAGTCTGATCATTTTATACTCCTATTTTTGTTTCTATCACTTTTTGTTCAGTTTTTTCATGCCAAGGCGCTACTTTAAATAACATCAACATACCTGGAACCGCTAGAGCGGTGCATAAAAAGTAAAACTGAGTCCAACCAATTTGTTCGACAATAAAACCGGTTGTGGCATTAGCAAATGTTCTAGGTAAAACCGCTATCGCAGTAAAAAGTGCTATTTGTGTGGCGGCAAAAGCAGGGTTTGTTGTGCGGGCGATAAAGGCAGTAAAAGCTGCTGTACCTAAACCTACACCAAGGTATTCAAATCCCATTGCTATCGCTAAAGCAACGTTATTATGGCCAATTTCAGCCAGTGCAGCAAAACCAAGAATACTGGTAATTTGTACAAAACCAAAAAGCCATAAGGCGCGGTTTATACTGAGCTTTATCATTACTATGCCACCAACCACTATACCTATTGTCATGGCAATCATTGAGGACGTTTTGGCAATCACACCAATCTCTGTTTTACTAAACCCCATATCGATAAAAAATGGGGTTTGTAGTGCGGTGGCCATATTGTCGCCTAGTTTATATAACACTAAAAATACTAAGGTAAACGCGGCTGATTTTAAGCCATTACTTTGAATGAAATCTTTAAAAGGTAACACAATAGCGTCTCGCAATGATTTAGGTGCGTTGTGTTCAGTCTCTAATTCTTTAATAAAGAGTGTCAGTAGAATACCTAGCACCATAAAGGCAGCGACAATAATAAAAACTGATTGCCAACTGATATGATCAGCAAGAATAAAAGCTAATGAACCGGGCACTAAACCAGAAAGTCGATAAGCCTGCACATGAATCGAGTTGCCTAAACCTAACTCATTATCAGGTAATAGCTCTCGTCGATAAGCATCAAGCACTATGTCTTGACTGGCACTGAAAAAAGCAACCGCGGTAGCAAGGTAGGCAACGGACCAGATATTTTCTATTGGATTTACCATGCCAAAGGCGGCAATTGAAATCAGTAGTAAAACTTGTGTCGCTAACATCCAACTGCGTCTTCTTCCTAGACGTCCTAAAGAGTATCTGTCCAATAATGGCGACCAAAGAAACTTCCAAACATAAGGGACACCAATTAATGAAAACAAACCTATTTCAGCCAAAGAAACACCTTGGTCTCTAAGCCAGCCGGGCACCAATTGGTACAGCACAAACAAGGGCAAGCCGGAGCTAAAACCCGTAAAGATACAGATCAGCATACGCTTGTTTAGAATAGTGTGTTTAAAGGAAGAGGGCATTCACAGGTTGCTTATTTAACAGGTAATTTATAAGTTTCAGCTTATCAGAGTGTTGTACTAAGCAGAAGCGTGTTATTACATTTGTAATTATTTCCTACGCTTCTTTTATTCTGCTAGAGTTGGCACTTGTTCTTCGACATACTCTATAAAATAGGAAACCCCTTTGATAAGTTAACAACCGGCTCATTTCTTAGCATATACGACAAGGCATAAAAATCGCTTGTATAAATAGATAACGTTAAGCAACTTTTATTATTCATTTTTGGAAAAAGTGATTAATACAAAACTATAGGCTATAACGACTATTCTTATTGATCGGCGACAATCGGTTTTTATCAAAAGCCTGTAAGATCTCAAAGCATTGATATTAGGCCTATTAAATAACATTATTTTGATTTTTTAGTGTAATAAGCCCAGTTATTCTGCCGATAATAGTGTTGCCTTAATTAATATTATAGGCTTTAAAGGTACATCTTCCCAACTCATTGTTTCGTTGTAATCCGTTGTTACTTTTGACATCGCTTCAAGTACCTTTTCACCTTCAATAATCGCGCCAAAAACGGCATAGCCCCAGTTTCTGCCAGAATCTAAGTTAGCATTGTCGTGAATATTAAAAAAGAACTGTCGATTGGCCGTATGAGGGCGATTCCCTCTTGCCATGGCAAGGGTACCGATTACATTTTTTAAACCATTACCTGATTCGTTAATGATATCTCCATTCCGTTTTTTTGGAGTAAAGTTAGCGTCATAACCACCTCCTTGCACAATGAAACTTTCAATAATTCGATGAAAAATTGTGTTGTTATATTCGCCAGTGATCACATAGGTTAAAAAATTATTAACAGTAATTGGCGCTTTAACGCGATCGAGTTCAACAATAATAATTCCCATTGATGTCTCTAACTTTACTTTTGGGAAAATATTGGTTGGATCAATAGCAATATTATTAGCGTTAATTGGCGTATTAAATAACATTAAAGTAAAAAAAAATGTAGCTGTAATTAGAATGCTTTTCATTGGACAGTCCCGATTCAATCTTAGGTTATTTCAAAAAATGGTTAATCTTTTCATTTGCTAAAATTTGCTGCAGTAAATTGGCTAGACGTTGATTGAAGTTACGTTCTAATACTGCAATGTCTGCTTTAAAAGGTCCTTTACTATTGCCACGATTTTTAAAGGTACTAGTGAGTGTTTGTAGGCTATTATTAATGGTTACTTTTAGTATTATTTCTGTTTGTACTTGGTAACGTAGTGTTTCTTGCGTGACACTTATTACCGCTTTTTCGATAGCGATATTAAATGTATTTATTGCACTGGCTTGAATGGCTAACCCTTGTTTTTGCCAATTTTTACTCAAACTGTTGTTGATAATATCTTCAAGTCTCTCTTGAGCTGAAAATAAAGTTGCGGCTTCATTTTTACGCAATATTTGAACGATGTGATTTGCCGTACGCATATCAACAACATTAAGTGTTGCTTGTTTATTAACATGTTGAATGGCTGAAGGTGCCATAATTTCAGGCGCAACAATTAAATGGCTTGGGGCACTAGCACAACCGCTTAATAAAAGAGTAATAATAAACGAGGAAATGGGGAATAAATTATTTTTTGATTTCATTTAAATAGTTCGCTTATTGTGTTTTAAAAATTATTTAATGGCAGATTGTGTGACAAATTTGTCATTACTTGCAATGAGTTTTTCATTGCCAAAAATGCGTTTTAATTTAATATGATAAGCCAGTTGTCGATTGCCAATAATGCGTAACTCGCCCCCTTTCTTTAAAACTCTATGGCTGTCTTTAAACATTTGCCATGCAATATGATCTGTAGTGGCCGTTTGTTGATGAAAGGGTGGGTTACATAAAATCAGGTCGACACTATTACTCTCTATATTGGTCAAACAATCATTTAGATGGAATTGGCATTGCGTTACTAATGCTGGAAAATTTGTTTCAATATTGAGCTGTGCACTCGTGATTGCCATATGTGATTCATCAACAAACTGAATACAGGCGCTTGGTTGATTGGCTAATATAGTTAAACCAATAACGCCATTACCACAGCCTAGATCGATAACTTGGCTATTTTTATTCACGTCAGGTAAGTTTTCAATAAAATAACGAGCACCAATATCAAGTTTTTCTCTCGCATAAACATTAGCATGATTACTAATAACAAAATCACGATTTAAGGTTTTATTCGTTAATGACCAAACTGTTGGGAAAGGAGATTCATGTGCTTGCTTTTGATCAAATTGGCAAAAAACTAAACGGGCTTTTTTTACTGCTAATGATGTCGTGGTAGTACCTAAATATTTTTCAAACAATGCTAAGGTAGAACGGTGAATTTCTTTGGCGCGATCAGCTGCAATAAATACCGTGTTTTTATCTACACTATACTGTTCAATACTGGCTTGTATTTGGATTAATTGTGCAATTAACAAAGATTTACTTTTGGGTATTTTAAATAAAACAACATCAATATTAGTCGGCAATGAATCTAGGCTACTTAACTGAGTGATATTGCTATCATTAAGCTGATTTTGACCTATATTATAAGCGACACCTTGGCTACTTACATAGGAGTCATTGATACAATAAACTTCAGTTTGATTATCTCGTAAATTAGCTGGTAAATCACTCGGTAAGTTGTCTGGTAAATCAAAATCTAATGGTGGACAAAGACTTGTCGTCAGTGCGCCAAATGCATCATTAAAAATAAGCACCCGAGCTGTAGGCGAAATTAATTTCTCATCTTTAAGATGATTAAGCAAATATTCATCACTTGCATCCCAAGCTTGTAAACTACGGTTTACCTGCGCTAAAGGAAATCGGGAAAGTTTTAGTTGTTTATCATTTACAAAGAAGGGGCTTAGCATAGTAAAGGTATGAGTGATAATTAAATAAGTTAAGCTATTGTGACATATTTATACCAATATCGCGTTAAGTTTTGTTGCTTCTATGCACTAAAATTTATTAAAATAAACCCCTAATGGCACCATTAAGTTAACTGTAAAGAGAGTTTTTTCTGTTTTTATACTTAGCATTTCGCTGTAAGTTAGCTAAAATCACTAATGCCTCCCACTTTTTAGAGAACAATAATGTCTATAGCAACAACCATTGAACAAAAGCTTTTGTCCGCGTTTTCACCACTACATCTTGATGTGATTAACGAGAGTAATAATCATAATGTCCCACCAGGTAGTGAGTCTCATTTTAAAGTAACGATTGTTTCAAATAATTTTGAAGATGAGCGGCTAATCAAACGTCATCGAGCTGTTAATGGGGTGCTGGCAGAAGAGTTGGCTGAAAAAATTCACGCCTTAGCTCTACATACCTATACAGAAAAAGAATGGCATGACTATTATGCTGAAAACACACCTTTGTCTCCAAATTGTTTAGGTGGCGGTAAGTAAGTTTGGTTCGATAATTAATGCTATAGGGTAATTTATTGCAACATAACGTACTGCTTTCAATACTACACTCAAGCCACATGAATTATGTGGTTTGACGTTTTTTGAGTATATACCTATTTCAACTTAAGCTGTAGAATAGGTATGTTAACTGCTCGTACCTCTTTAATCTAAGAGCAAGGTACAATAGCAAAAAAATCATTCTTTATAAAAACAATCTAAAAAGGGTTTCTTATGGTAATCAAGCCAAAAATTCGTGGTTTTATCTGTACTAATGCTCACCCAGCTGGCTGTGAAGCTCATGTGAAAGAACAAATCTCTTATATTAAAAGTCAAGCGGTTAGTGAAACAGGACCAAAAAATGTTTTAGTGATTGGTGCTTCTACTGGTTATGGTTTGGCTTCACGTATAACTGCTACCTTTGGTCATAATGCCAGTACCTTGGGTATATTTTTTGAGAAACCACCGACAGAAAGAAAAACCGGTTCAGCAGGTTGGTACAATACAGCCGCTTTTCAAAAAGCAGCTGATGAAGCGGGGGTTTATTCAAAAAACATTAACGGCGATGCTTTTTCTCATGTTATCAAAGCCCAAGCAATTGAAACGATTAAAGCTGACATGGGCAAAATTGACTTAGTAATATATTCATTGGCTTCACCACGCAGAACAGATCCCGATACTGGTGAAGTATACTCTTCAGTGTTAAAGCCAATTGGTCAACGTGTAACAACTAAAAATTTGAATACTACAAAGCGTACTATTGATTCCATAACTGTTGAAGCGGCAGATGATGCTGAAATCCAGGGCACTATTGATGTAATGGGTGGTGCTGACTGGGAATTATGGTTAAATGCATTAAAAGATGCTGACGTTTTAGCACAAGGAGTCAAAACAGTTGCTTATACTTATATAGGTAAAGAGCTAACATGGCCAATTTACGGAAAAGCCACTATTGGTAAAGCCAAAGATGATTTAGATCGTGCTGCAACCGCTATTAATGTCGCTACAGCTGGCCTTGATGGAAAAGCTCGAGTGACCTCGTTAAATGCCGTAGTAACACAAGCAAGCTCTGCCATTCCAATTATGCCGCTTTATATATCAGCTATGTTTAAAGTAATGAAAGCTGATGGTACCTATGAAGGCTGTATTGAACAAATAAGTAATTTATTTAAAGAGAATATCTATAGCAATAGCCCTCGTCTTGATGAACAAGGCCGCTTCCGCCAAAACTATAAAGAGCTTGAAGATACTGTTCAGCAACGTATTACGGATGTTTGGAATAGTGTTGATACAGACACTATTGATGATATGACTGATTATATTGGCTATCACCATGAATTTCTAAAACTGTTTGGCTTTGGTGTTGATGGGGTTGACTATGATGAAGACCTGAGTCCAGAAGTTGAAATTAACAACTTGAGTTAATTGATTTTAATAGTAAATAACGTTTCAAAAACCGATGCATGCCATCGGTTTTTTTATACCTTAACTGGCTGTTACTAATCTGATTCATGAAGTGTATATTATGCAGGCGATTACAATGGGTGGCGTTGCTTGTTAGTTAAGTTATACCATTATTTTGTTATATTAGCCTCTTTTGACAAAATTACATCATTAATTTAGTAGCCCTATAGATATCGGACTTTCAACTCCCACCAAGCCTTAGACTGATTTACGGCAAAACATGAAAATATAGCCTAAAGTCTAAAGAAAATTCATCTCTGGCCGTAGACCAAAAAGGGCTTTTTGTGGTAGAATTTGCACCAGTAAATTTTAACTTAGAGCCAGTGGATCTAATAATTGTAATCTTAACTTTTTATTAGGGTTCAATTTTGGTCTTACTGAAATACACGGAAATTGGTGGCTTTATTCTATCTAGCTGATATTTATATATTTTATAATATTCATGTTGATTCGGTAGGTTTAAAAACTAATTTTTATACTCCCATCAAAAGTAGTGCAAGTGTTTATGATTACAATAAAGAAAGGCTTAGATGTTCCTGTGAAAGGTGCACCACAGCAGGTAATCCATGATGGTCCGTCCATCAAAAGCGTTGCAACATTAGGTGAAGAGTTTGTGGGTATGCGTCCAACCATGTTTGTTAAAATGGGTGATCGCGTTAAAAAAGGTCAGGTGATTTTTGAAGATAAAAAGAATCCTGGCGTTAAATTCACAGCTCAAGCTGCAGGTGTTGTTACAGAGATCAACCGTGGTGAAAAACGTGTTTTACAATCAGTCGTTATTAAAATTGACGGCAATGATCAAATTACGTTTACCAGTTATCCAGCTAATGAACTAGGTTCTATCTCTCGTGAAGATGTAGTGAAAACCCTTGTTGATTCAGGTTCGTGGACTGCATTAAGAACTCGCCCATTTAGCAAAGTACCTGCAATAGACTCGACTGCAGCGGCAATTTTTGTTAGTGCTATGGATACTAATCCTCTTGCGGCTAATCCAGAAGTTGTTATTGGCGAGCAAGCGGAAGCGTTCAAAAATGGTTTGACCATTTTATCTCGTTTAACTGACGGTGACGTATTCGTTAGTAAAGCGCCAGGTACGAATATTCCAGTTACTGATACTGTAAAAGTAAATGAATTTGCGGGTAAACATCCTGCAGGCCTAGTGGGTACACATATTCATTTCTTAAGATCAGTGAGTGCAGATAAATTTGTATGGCACCTTGGTTATCAAGATGTTATTGCTTTTGGTAACTTATTTACTTCAGGTGAGCTTGATAGCACTCGTGTTATTTCATTAGCGGGTCCTGTGGCAAAGAACCCTCGTTTAGTTCGTACAGTACTTGGTGCTAATACAGCCGAATTAACAGCTGGCGAAGTCACTGATGGTGAAATACGTATCGTTTCTGGCTCATTGTTAATGGGTTCAACCGCGAGTGCTGTGCACGGCTATTTGGGTCGTTATCATGTACAAGTATCATTGGTTCTTGAAGGTCGTGAAAAAGAATTTATTGGTTATATGCATCCGGGACCAAATAAATTCTCAGTAACACGTGCTTATATGTCTCATTTCTTCCCAAAGAAATTATTCAGTATGACCACCACTACTAACGGTAGTGAACGTTCTATGGTACCAATTGGTAACTTTGAACGTGTGATGCCTTTAGATATTTTACCTACCATGTTATTGCGTGATTTAGTTGCCGGTGATACCGACACAGCTCAACAACTTGGTGCTTTAGAGTTAGATGAAGAAGATTTAGCGCTTTGTACATTTGTTTGCCCAGGCAAAACAGATTACGGCGTACACCTTCGTAATTGCCTAACCACAATTGAAAAGGAAGGTTAGTCATGGGCTTGAAAAAGTTTATTGAAGATATAGAACCGCACTTTGAAAAAGGCGGTAAACACGAAAAGTGGTTTGCGCTTTATGAAGCTGTTGCTACGGGGTTATTTACTCCAGGCTATGTGAATAAAGGTAAAACACATGTACGTGATAGCATTGATCTAAAGCGTATTATGATCACTGTATGGTTAGCAGTATTCCCAGCAATGTTTTTTGGTATGTATAATATTGGCTATCAAGCAGTAGATGCGTTAGCTGCTGGTTCTACTATCCCTGATACATGGCAAACAGCTTTGTTTGCGATGCTTGGTGGCTCGTTAAGTGCTAATTCAGGTGGGATCGATATGATGCTGTATGGCGCCGTATTCTTCCTCCCTATTTATGCCGTTACCTTTGTTGTCGGTGGCTTTTGGGAAGTGCTCTTTGCAGCCGTACGTGGACATGAAGTAAACGAAGGTTTCTTCGTTTCTTCTATATTGTTTGCATTAATATTGCCTGCTTCTATTCCTTTATGGCAAGTGGCTATCGGTATTACTTTCGGTATTGTTATCGCAAAAGAAATTTTTGGTGGTACAGGTAAGAACTTCTTAAACCCAGCATTAGCTGGCCGTGCATTTTTATTCTTTGCATATCCTAGCCAAATTTCTGGTGATACCGTTTGGGTTGCTGCCGATGGTTTCTCTGGCGCTACAATGTTAAGTGCTGCTAACCAAGGGTTAGTTGACTATTCGATGAATACTGATTGGTGGAATGCTTTCTGGGGTCTTATTCCTGGTTCTGTTGGTGAAGTTTCTACATTTGCGATTTTACTTGGTGGTGCTTACATACTTTATAAAGGTATTGCTTCATGGCGTATCGTGTTAGGTGTGTTTGGCGGTATGGTTGTGACTTCTTTCTTATTCAACCTAATGGGTAGCGATACGAATGCTATGTTTGCTATGCCTTGGCATTGGCACCTAGTTATTGGTGGTTTTGCTTTCGGTATGATGTTTATGGCAACTGACCCTGTTTCAGCTTCTTTTACTAACACAGGTAAATACTGGTTTGGTGCATTAGTTGGAATTATGGTGGTGTTAGTTCGTGTAGTTAACCCAGCATTTCCAGAAGGCATGATGTTAGCTATTTTATTCGCTAACTTGTTCGCACCATTGTTTGACTACTTTGTAGTACAAGGCAATATCAAACGGAGGCTTGCTCGTAATGTCTAGTAATAAAGAAACTGTCAGCAAAACGTTAGGTTTTGTATTTATTGTTTGTTTAGTATGCGCTGCGTTAGTATCTGTTTCTGCTATTGGTTTGAAACCATTACAGCAAGCTAACAAATTACTTGATAAGCAAACTAAAATTCTTGAAGCTTCTGGTCTGCTTGAAAAAGCAGGTTCAGATATAGTTGGTACTTATACCAAGTTTGTTAAAGCTAAAATGATTGAGCTTAAAACAGGTGAAATTATTGAAGGTGATACAGATTCGTTTGACGAGCGTTCAGACTCTCGTGACGCGAGTAAAAGTACTAAGCCAAAAAATGATATAGCAGGTATTAGTCGTCGTGCTGATCGTGCTGTTGTTTACTTAGTCAAAGATGAACAAGGTCAATTAGATACCATAGTATTACCTATTGTTGGTTCTGGTTTATGGGACTTGATGTATGGTTTTGTTGGTCTAGCTCCTGATTTAAATACGGTTCGAAGCGTTGTTTACTCTGATCTTAAAGAAACTCCTGGATTAGGTGCGGAAGTACTTAACCCTAAATGGAAAGCTTTATGGCCAGGTAAAAAAATGTACAACGAACAAGGCGAACCAGCGATTAAGTTGGTTAAAGGTGGCGCTAAACAAGGTGATTATCACGGTGTTGATGGGTTGTCTGGTGCTACTTTGACCAGTGATGGTGTGACTAAAACATTACGCTTTTGGTTAGGTTCTGAGGGCTACGGTCCATTTGTATCTAAATTCAAAAATGGGGGACTTAACTAATGTCTACAGATAATAAAAAAGTCCTCTTCGGACCTGTTGTTGATAATAACCCTATAGCATTGCAAGTTTTAGGTGTTTGTTCTGCATTAGCAGTTACAAGCTCTATGGCTAATGCTTTAGTTATGACTATTGCGGTTGTACTTGTTACTGCATTCTCTAACTTGTTCATTTCAATTATTCGTAATCAAATACCGTCAAGTGTACGTATCATCGTGCAAATGGCTATTATTGCATCGCTGGTAATTGTTGTTGATCAGGTATTAAAAGCCTTCTCTTACCAATTATCAAAAGAGCTATCTGTTTTTATTGGTTTGATCATTACAAACTGTATTGTTATGGGCCGTGCTGAAGCTTTTGCTATGAAGGAAAAGCCAGGTATAAGCTTTTTAGATGGTATAGGTAATGGCTTAGGTTATGGTGCAGTCTTAATGATTGTTGCTTTTTTCCGTGAACTATTTGGCTTTGGAACTATCTTCGGTATTGAAGTCTTTAAATTGGTTCAGAACGATGGTTGGTATCAAGGTAACGGTTTATTAGTATTACCATTTAGTTCATTCTTCGTTATTGGTTTAATTATCTGGGCTATTCGCCAGTGGAAACCAGAACAAGTTGAGGAAGATTAATCATGGAACATTATTTAAGTATTTTTATTAAAACCATATTTATTGAAAATATGGCGTTAAGCTTCTTCTTAGGTATGTGTACTTTCTTAGCGGTTTCAAAGAAAGTAAGTACAGCGATTGGCCTTGGTGTAGCGGTTGTTGTAGTACTAGGTTTAGCTGTTCCGGCTAACCAAGTTATCTATCAAGCAATTTTGGCTCCAGGTGCGTTAGATTCTTTGATGGGTATTACTGACCCGAAAGAATCTATTGATTTAAGCTTTTTGTCATTTATTACCTTTATCGGTGTAATTGCTGCTTTAGTACAGATTTTGGAAATGATTTTAGATAAATATTTCCCTGCTTTGTATCAAGCGCTTGGTATATTTTTACCTTTAATTACCGTTAACTGTGCGATTTTTGGTGCGGTTTCATTTATGGTTGCAAAAAATCTTACGCTTGGCGAAAGTGTTGTTTACGGCATTGGTTCAGGTGTAGGTTGGATGTTAGCAATCGTATTAATGGCTGGCTTACGTGAAAAGATGAAATACTCTGACGTGCCAAATGGCTTAAAAGGTTTAGGTATTACGTTTATTACCGCAGGACTTATGGCTTTTGGCTTTTTGTCTTTCGGCGGTATCTCACTGTAACTATTTAGATAAAAATATAAGGAAAGGTCGATGGAAATTATTCTCGGCGTATCGATGTTCACAGCGATAGTTATTGCCTTAGTATTAGTAATTTTATTTGCTAAGTCTAAGTTAGTATCAAGCGGTGACATTACGATTAGCATAAATGGTGATCCGGAAAAGGCAGTAACTACTGCCGCTGGTGGTAAATTATTAGGCGCTCTTGCTGAACAAGGTATATTTATTCCTTCAGCTTGTGGCGGCGGTGGTACATGTGGCCAATGTCGCGTAGACGTACATTCAGGCGGTGGTGATATTCTGCCAACTGAAGAAGGTCATATTACCAAGCGTGAAGCTAAAGAAGGCTGTCGTTTAGCTTGTCAAGTTGCTGTTAAGCAAGACATGGAAATTGAAGTAGAAGATGAAATCTTCGGTGTTCAACAGTGGGAATGTGAAGTTATCTCAAATGATAACCAAGCGACTTTCATCAAAGAATTAAAACTTCAAATTCCAAATGGCGAATCAGTACCGTTTAAAGCAGGTGGTTATATTCAAATTGAAGCACCTGCACATCATGTGAAATATAAAGACTTTGATATTGATGAACAGTATAAAGGTGACTGGAATCATTTTGGCTTCTTTGATGTAGAATCAAAAGTTGATGAACCAACGTTACGTGCTTATTCAATGGCAAACTATCCTGAAGAAGAAGGCATTATTATGCTGAATGTGCGGATTGCTACGCCGCCTCCAGGACGTTTACATTTACCTGCAGGTAAAATGTCATCTTTCATCTTTAGCCTTAAACCTGGCGACAAAGTTACTATTTCTGGTCCATTTGGCGAGTTCTTCGCTAAAGAAACTGACAATGAAATGGTCTTTATCGGTGGTGGTGCAGGTATGGCGCCAATGCGTTCACATATCTTTGACCAACTTAAACGTTTAAAATCTAAACGTAAGATGAGTTTTTGGTATGGTGCTCGTTCAAAACGTGAAATGTTCTATGAAGATGATTATAACGGCTTAGCTGCTGAAAATGATAACTTCTTATGGCATGTCGCGTTATCTGATCCACAACCAGAAGATAATTGGGAAGGCATGACAGGTTTTATTCATAATGTTCTTTTTGAAGAATATTTGAAAGATCATGAAGCACCAGAAGATTGTGAATACTACATGTGTGGTCCTCCAATGATGAATGCAGCAGTTATTCATATGCTTAAAGATCTCGGTGTAGAAGACGAGAATATTATGTTGGATGATTTCGGCGGTTAATCGTTAATTTTAACTTGCCTATTGACTTGATTTCATCGTCGGCTGTGCTCATTGACTAACGTCAACTCCGCGCAGCCTTCTTGAACTAAAGGCAATATTCAGCGTTAAAATTAAACAATTACTCAATGAGTAGTATTTGAAATAAAGACGACTTCGGTCGTCTTTATTATTTACATCAAAGTATTAATTAGTACTCTGATGTAAATAATAAATTTGGAAATGAAGATGAAGAAAATCAAATTAATGCTAATAGTGATTTTATCTATTAGTATCACAGCCTGTTTCCCTAGTAATAATTCTCCAAAGAATGAGATTTTATTGCAAGGCCGTACGATGGGAACGACTTATAATATTAAAGTTGTTGCAACACAGGAGCAGGTAACTGAATTAAAGCTACATGACAAAATTGATGCAGTGCTTAAGCAAGTAAATCAAGAAATGTCGACTTATATTCCAAACTCTGAAATATCGCTTTTTAATCAATCTACGTCAGGAGAACTTTTTGAAATATCTGACGGGTTTGCTCGTGTGCTCAAAGAATCTATACGTTTAGGTGAATTAAGCAATGGAAAGTTAGATATAACCGTTGGCCCATTAGTTAACCTTTGGGGCTTTGGACCTGAACAGCGCCCAGAAAAGGTGCCCAGTGACAGTATATTAATGAGTACGTTGGCGCGAGTTGGTTTGAAAAATCTGCATTTAGTAGGCACTCAATTAGCAAAAGATATCCCCGACCTTTATGTTGATTTATCAACTACCGCTAAAGGCTACGGTGTTGATGTAGTGGCTGAATTGATTGAAGCTAATGGTATTGTTAACTATTTAGTGGAAATTGGTGGAGAAATGCGTTTAAAGGGCTTTAAACGCACGGGTGAGTTGTGGGCTATTGCGATTGAAAAACCTATTTTAGATCCTTCTGGTGATCAAAGGGCTGTACACCAAATTGTTATTCCTAAAGATAATGCTGTTGCTACTTCAGGTGATTATAGAAATTATTTTGAAACAGACGGTCAACGTTTTTCTCATATTATTGATCCCGATACAGGTAGGCCAATAAATCACAATCTAGTCTCTGTTACCGTTATTCACCCGTCTTCGATGACTGCTGATGGCTTATCAACGACCTTAATGGTCATGGGTACAGAGCAGGGCATGGAGTTTGCGGTAGAGAATGATCTAGCGGCGTTGTTTATTTCCAAAACAGAGCATGGCTTTAGCGAACAATTTACGATAAAATTTAAGCAATATTTTAAGTAAAGTTTTACATAGCGAGTTTTTTGTTTCGAAGCCAATTAAAGGCTATATTTGAGAAGCAATGCTTTAGCATTTTATAGCAAGCTGTTTTGGTGTAGCGTAGTCCGGCAGTTCACAAATTATTGATAGGCATACAACCATTATGATGATTTTTTTAATTACCTTTGTCCTTTTTCTTGCTGTGGGAACAGCTATGGCAGTAGGTTATATTTTTCAAAACAAAACCCTCGCGGGCAGTTGTGGTGGTTTAGCCAGTGTGGGCATTGATAAAGAATGTAACTGTGATAACCCATGCGAAAAACGCCAAGCACGTGAGCGTAAGAGCGCATTAGAAGATAATCTTAAAAATAGAATTGATGTACAAAACTTGTAAACTAGATTAATAATACAATGAGTGAGAGTATATCTAGTAAAAAGTATGCCTTTTATTAATGGCTAATAAAACGATTAACTTTGTTTATAATCCCCAGGCTATCTAATTCTAACTCTTGATGAACTTCAGCTTGAGTTCCGTGTTTAACAAAATGGTCAGGAATTCCGATATTCAGTACTTTTACCGCTTTTCCTTGTGACAGAATATATTCATTTACACCAGAGCCTGCACCACCAGCGATAGCATTATCTTCAATTGTCACGATTAACTCATGTGAGTTAACCAACTCATCAATTAGTTGAGAATCTAATGGCTTAACAAAGCGCATATCTACTAAGGTTGCATTAAGTGCTGCTGCGGCAATTTTTGCTTGGGTTAACATAGTACCAAAACTTAATAAGGCAATTTTTTTACCTTCAATAATGGTTAAACCTTTACCAATTTCAATCGTTTCATTAACATTGGGAAGTGTATCTCCTGTACCGCTCCCCCTTGGGTAGCGAACGACTGATGGTGTTTCGAGTTGGTGACCCGTATTTAGCATTAATTGACATTCACGTTCATTAGCGGGTGCCATAATCACTAGGTTGGGAATACAACGTAAAAAACTTAAATCGAATGAACCTTGATGAGTGGCCCCATCAGCGCCAACAATACCCGCTCTGTCTACTGCAAACATCACAGGAAGATTCTGAATAGCTATATCATGAATTAACTGATCGTACCCACGTTGTAAGAAACTAGAATAAATCGCAACAACAGGCTTTTGACCACCTATAGCAAGTCCTGCAGCATAAGTAACAGCATGCTGCTCAGCAATTGCTACATCGTAATATTGATCGGGGAATCGTTGGCTAAACTCTACCATACCAGATCCTTCTCTCATGGCAGGTGTTATAGCGACTAACTTCTGGTCAACTTCAGCTGTTTTACATAACCAGTCGCCAAAGATTTGTGAGTAGGTGGGTAAGGTAGGTTTCGCCTTAGGTAAATGAGCATCTTTTGGGTTAAATTTAGGTACCGCATGATATTTAATAGGATCTTGCTCTGCGGCGTAATAACCTTTACCTTTTTTAGTTACAATATGTAGTAACTGCGGACCTTTAAGATTGCGCATATTTGTGATGGTTTCAACTAAACCATTCACGTCATGACCATCAATTGGGCCAATATAATTAAAGCCTAGCTCTTCAAAGAAGGTACTCGGAACAACCATGCCTTTAAGGTGTTCTTCAGCCCGACTGGCTAACTCTTTTATTGGTGGAATTTTTTTAAGTAAGCGCTTACCGCCCTCTCGAATACCAGTATATATACTTCCTGATAACATTTTTGCTAAATGATTATTTAAAGCGCCAACATTTTCTGAAATTGACATTTCATTATCGTTTAGGATAACCAGCATATCTTTTTTAATATCGCCCGCATGGTTTAGTGCTTCAAATGCCATTCCAGCAGTCATTGCGCCATCACCAATAACGGCGACTGTTTTTCGGTTTCGTCCTTCTTTTTCAGCAGCGACGGCTAACCCTAACGCAGCAGATATTGACGTACTTGAATGACCAACGCTTAACGTATCGTACTCACTCTCTTCTCGCCAAGGAAAAGGATGTAAGCCATTTTTTTGCCTAATAGTGTGTAGTTGATCTCTTCTGCCAGTTAAAATTTTATGAGGATAGGCTTGATGTCCCACATCCCAAATAAGGTGGTCAAAGGGTGTGTTATATACGTAATGTAGCGCAACAGTTAATTCAATTGTGCCTAGCCCTGAAGCGAAATGGCCACTACTTTTACTGACCGAATTCAATAAGTAGTTACGTAGCTCATTGCTGATACGCGATAATTTATCTTGGGAGATATTTCGTAAATCTTTTGGAGAATTGATTTGAGCAAGTAATGGGTAATCAGCTAGGTTTGTGGTCATAGTTGCTCTATATTTGTTATTGTATTAGCGTTAACGGGTAAACTGCTGCGTGTTAATAGCTACGTTTAACAATAAAAGTAGCAAAATCAGCTAAGGATTGTGTATTGTAAGGCAAACTAGCCAAAGCTTGAAGTGCTTGTTGAAATAAGTTTTCAGCTTTTTGTTGTGCGCCTTGCAAACCGAGTAGAGCTGGATAGGTACTCTTATGAGCCGCCAGGTCTGAGCCACAGGGCTTTCCTAACTGCTCTTGAGTTGATGTTATGTCGATAATATCATCTTGAACCTGATAGGCTAAACCAATTAATCGAGCATACTTTTTTAATGCTTCTTTATCTTTTTCAGTTACTTGGGTAGAGCATTCAGCACTCATTAAAACAGATGCTTCCAGTAATGAACCTGTCTTTAATGAGTGTAATGTTTCTAGTTTTTCTAAATCAATCTGCTTGTTGGTTGCTGCTAAGTCAAGTGCTTGACCACCACACATCCCCTGATAACCTGATGCGGAGACTAGTTTTTGTATTAATTTTATTTGTTTGGGTTGAATCTTTTTAGAAAAATTATGATTAGCTAATATATCAAATGCCAATGTTTGTAAGCTATCACCGGCAAGAATTGCGGTGGCTTCATCAAAAGCTTTATGACAAGTTGGTTGCCCGCGCCTTAAATCATCATCATCCATGGCCGGTAAGTCATCATGTAATAAAGAATAAGCATGTATGCATTCTAATGCACCGGCAATACCGTCAAGATCTGCTAAGCTAGCGCCTAATGCCTCACCCGTAATGTATGCTAAATAAGGACGAATGCGTTTCCCCCCAATTAACAAACCATAACGCATAGCTTGATGGAGTTTGTCATCATTAATGGGTAATTTGTCGAGCTTTTGTGCTAGAAAATTATCAATACGTTTTTGAAAAACATCATGATTGGAGAGTTGGTTCACAAATGCTCACCTAATAAATTGTCTTCTGAGTGTAAGTCAAAATTGGATAATTGATGTTCACCATTTTTTTCCAGTAAAATGTTTACTTTTTGTTCGGCTGCTCGTAGTTTACTTTGACTTATTTGGCTTAGGCTTAAACCTCTCTCAAATAATATCATCGATTCTTCTAAGCTTAATTCACCCTGCTCTAAATTATGTACTATAGAGTCTAATTCACTTAAAGACTCTTCAAAAGTAAGGTTTTCTAGTTTTTTCTTTGCCATTATTTTTACCTGATCTGGCTGCTGATAAAGTCTAGGCGCAAACTTACCTTAGCTAGGAGCTTGGGTCAAATAAACCTTTAGTTAAATATCTTGTGATAATGCTAAGTCATTGACCTTTTGCTAATAATATTTATTAAGTATTATTATGATAACCATTAGAGAATATTATGTACAAAAAGTCATGCTAGTGCTGGCTATATAATAATGTTTGTTGAAACTCATATCTTGAAGTGGCTTAGGTATATATATTGATAACGTTTGAGTATATAATGCGCACAAATTATTTACTGTTATTATTTAGGTCACTTGTCGATGAAATTTATCGTTAAGCTTCAAGCTGAAATCACCATAAAATCTCGCCCAGTTCGTAAACGTTTCACTAAAATATTAGAGTCAAACGTTAAAAATGTTTTACGTCGTATTGATGAGCAAGTTACTACACGTATGAACTGGGACAATATTGAAGTTAACACTAAAGATAACTCTCCTGAGAATCGCGAACGTTTAATTGACGCCCTTAAGTGTATTCCTGGTGTGCCGATTTTTTTAGAAGTACAACAAACTGAATTTGTTGATGTACATGATATTTATGAAAAAACATTAGCTGTTCATGCTGAAACGATTGAAAATAAAACATTTTGTGTGCGAGCCAAACGTACAGGAAATCATGATTTTAATTCTCTGAAAGTAGAGCAATATGTCGGTGGTGGTTTAAATCAATCAGTAGAAAGTGCTAAAGTTAAACTAAAAAACCCTGATGTTACGATACGTCTTGAAATAAAAAACAAAGATTTATTTATTGTTACGCAACGTCATCAAGGTCTTGGTGGCTTCCCAATTGCAACTCAAGAAGACGTGTTATCGCTTATGTCGGGTGGTTTTGACTCTGGTGTTTCAAGTTACCAAATGATCAAAAAAGGTGCACGTACACACTATTGCTTCTTTAATTTAGGTGGCTCTGCTCATGAAGTGGGTGTTAAGCAAATCAGTTATTATTTGTGGAACAAGTTTGGCGCTTCTCATAAAGTAAGATTCTTTGCGGTAGACTTTGAGCCAGTTGTGGGTGAGATCTTAGATAATGTTGAAAATAGTCAGATGGGTGTTGTGCTAAAGCGAATGATGATTCGTGCCGCAACAAAAATTGCCGAACGAGGTAAAATTCAAGCATTGGTTACGGGTGAAAGTTTAGGCCAAGTGTCGAGTCAAACCTTAACTAACTTAAATGTTATAAACCAAGTAACAGATACCTTAATATTACGCCCATTAGCGGCTTACGATAAACAAGATATTATTGATATCGCGCGTAGTATTGGTACAGAAGAATTCTCCAAAACTATTCCAGAATATTGTGGTGTTATTTCTAAAAAACCAACCGTAAAAGCGGTACTCTCTAAAGTTGAAGAAGAGGAAGGTAATTTTAATTTTGATATTTTAGACAAAGTGGTGAGTGAGACTCGCGTTTATGATATTCGTGATATTGGTAAAGAGAGTGAAGAAGAAATTCATGCGGTAGATTTAGTGGAAAACATCAGTGATAACGCGATTGTTCTTGATATACGTTCCCCTGATGAAACAGATGAAAAACCGCTTGAACTTGATGGCGTTGAAGTTAAGCACATCCCATTTTATAAACTTGCTACCCAGTTTGGTGATCTCGATGTGACTAAAGATTACTTACTTTATTGTGATCATGGTGTGATGAGTAAACTACAAGCATTGTATTTACTTGATAATGGCTTCAAAAACGTAAAAGTGTATCGTCCTTAATTATTAATTCGACTGGTCGAATGACCTCCGCTCATCCCTCCCTTCTGTTGGTCCTGAACTCTGAGCTTGCCGAAGAGTCGAAGGAAGCTTGTCGTACTTAGACTCTTCGGCAAGCTCAGCATGAACGGCTGTATTTATTCTGATTATCCTGAGTCTGTTGAATAATAGCTTGCCATAACTGAGTATTTTCGG
>DPHE01000061.1 GCA_003521815.1 Colwellia sp. | reverse complement strand
TTATTTATATACCATTGATTTATGAGAAATTAAAAAATGAGGTTTACCACATGATTGAAGATTTAAAAGGTGACGAGTCGTGGCGTCTATTTAGAATATTAGCGGAATTCACCAAAGGTGATTGATGCGCTATCAGATCTAGGTTTTGCTATTTCGATATTCGGTTCAGCTAGAATAAAACAAGACAACCCTTTTTATATCAAAACAATTGACTTGGCGAATAAGCTTTCCAAAGAAGGCTTTTCCATCATTACCGGTGGGGGTCCAGGCATTATGGAAGCGGGTAACAAAGGGGCAAATGATCAACAAGGAAAATCAGTGGGTCTAAACATTGTTTTACCTAAGGAACAAAATCCGAACCCATACCAAAATATCACCCTAAATTACCGTTATTTTTTCGCTCGTAAAGTTATGTTTGTGAAACATTCAATGGGCTATATTTGTATGCCCGGTGGTTTGGGTACACTCGATGAGGTTTTTGAAGCGTTAACCCTTGTGCAAACAAACAAAATTTATCCTATACCTATAGTGCTATTTGGAACTACATATTGGGAAGGCTTACTAAGCTGGATTAAAGAGCAACCACTAAAAGCAAGATTGATATCACCACAAGACATGAATTTAATGCATCTTACGGATGATATTGATGAAGTAGTAGATATTATGCTTAAGCATCGACTATATAAAAAAGAAAAAGTAGCTCAAGCAAAAAGTCGCTAAAGAGTATTTTTATTTTGACTAAATATTTTGATCCTGTGACTGTGTTAGTACACTTAAATCTATTAGATATCCTCAAATATTTCATAGGGTTAATGTCACCAATAATGTTTAAACTTTTACTGCGTTATTATTTTTAGCTGAGTAGTTGATAAAACGATAGGTCACCATTTTAATTACATCATTAATTAAAAACCAAACAAAGGCATAAAGCCAAATATAAAGCGCAAACTCCCAGCCTATAGGAGTAATAAATAAGCCATAAACCGCAATAAGTGTACCGAGCATTTCAGTGCCAAATGTCGCAACAAGTAATAAGGGTGAGGGCCAAGGTTTTTGATAAAACCAACCATCAGCTCTAGTAATATAAAGTGTGCTATGCCCGGCGATAATCAACTTTAAGAATAAAAGGCTTTGAATTGTATCTTCAGCAACCCCTTGCTTTTGTAACCAGAAAAATAAAACGAATGAAGATAAAACACCAGCTAGACCCAGTACTGTAGAAACGGTGAGTAAGGTATGCATTTTCCAAGAAACGGGGAGACTGCTAACTTTAGTATTGTCATAAGCAATCGCAAGAATAGGTATGTCGTTCAATAACGCTAAGAGAATTATCATTACCGTTGTTATTGGGTAGAAATTAAATACTAGAATACTTAATGTCATAAACAACACAATTCGAATAGTTTCTGCAACACGAAAAGTGGCATAACTCTTCATTCTTTCAAAAGTAATTCTAGCCTGCTCTATAGCATGATTAATCACTGAAATACCAGGGGAGGTCAATATGATATCAGCAGAGGCACGTGCTGCGTCAGTAGCATTGGACACAGCAAAACCACAATCTGCTTTTTTTAGGGCTGGCGCATCATTGACTCCATCACCTGTCATGCCAACTAAATGACCTGCTTTTTGCAGTTCTTCTACAATTAGGTATTTATCTTCTGGGAGCACTTCTGCAAAAATATCAAAAGATTCAATAGTTTTTAACAATTTTATCCCATCATATGAGGACAATTCTTTAGAACATATTACGCCTTTTTTAAAACCAAGTCTTTGTCCTATCTCACTTGCAATTGCGGCATTATCACCCGTGATCATTTTAACCGTTACTCCATGCTCTAGCATGGTTTGAATAACTTGTGCGGAATCCTCTCTTTCAGGATCAATTAAAGGTATTAAGCCAATGAGTTCAATATTGTCTTTTTCTTTTTCAATAGCCACGGCTAAAGAGCGGTAGCCTCTAGTAGCAAATAATTCAATGTATTTCGTTATTGCAACGTATTCTTTCTCTGACAAGTCAGCCATTTTCAATATAATTTGAGGTGCGCCTTTATAGACAGTTAACTTTTCATTAGAGAGACAAACGATTGCGGAAGTGAATTTTTTAACTGGATCAAAGGGATTAAATTGCAGCTGTTTCCATTCTTGCCAATTAGCATGAGGATATTGGGTATCAATATAATCAAATAAAGGGACTTCAATGGGATCATGATTTTCATGGCGCGAAGCAAGCACTGCGTAAAGAAATAGCTCTAGCTCTATATGGTCATTAAAGGTTATAGATTCAGTTACTTGCATTTCATTCTTTGTTAAGGTTCCTGTTTTATCTGAGCAAAAAATATCGACACCAGCAAGCTCTTCAATCGCAGTAAGACGAGAAACAATAGCCTTCTTTTTGGCTAGGTTAACAGCGCCTACCGCCATTGTAACTGACAGTACTGCGGGCAAAGCAACGGGTATTGCTGCTACGGTTAAAACCAAGGCAAAGCGAGCAATTTCAAATAAGGGTTCTTGGCGAAGAACGCCTGCTATTATAATTAATAACACCATAAAAAGGGTGAGAACGATAAGAAAATTACCAATTTTCATTACCATCTGTTGGAAGTGACTGCGTTCATTTAGTGAAGCTTTAGCCACAAGAGCAACAACAGTATTAAAACGAGTATTACTAGCTGTATTAACAATCAACGCTAGCATTTCACCCTGTTTTATTACTGTATTACTGTATGCTAGTTCACCCTCATGTTTAGTCACGGGTAATGACTCCCCTGTTAAGGATGATTCATCAACCGACACAAAGCCCCCGCTTAGTAATTTAACATCAGCGGGGATTATATCACCAATGCGTATTCTAATAATGTCACCTGGCACTAAGTCTTGTGCGGGAAGTAAATTATAATGTCCGTCCCGTAATACGCGAACTTCAAGGTTTAGGTGACTTTTTAAAACTTTCAGCGCATTTAAAGCTTTATGTTCCTGAAAAAAATCAATTAGTACATTAACTAAAAGCATTATTGTTATAATTACAAAATCTTCCCAGTGTTTAACCAAGGCCGATAAAAGCGCGGCAGCCTCAATCATCCAGGGAATAGGTCCCCAAAATCGACGTAGTATACGGTGTAATATACTTTCTTCTTTCTCAGTGATTTTGTTGGGACCAAAACTTTCTAATCTAATTTTCGCTTCAGATGTTGACAGACCACGGTCAAGTTCCACGTTAAAGTCATCAAGTAAATCTACAGTTTTTTGGTTAAGGTAAGCTTCAGTATTTTTTATTTTCATATAATTATAAGCCATTTAACAATAACTAAATTGTAGTATAAACTTTGTCATTACAAGTTTTTCGCTGTATCACTATGATTTTCTTTGTTTTTTCTCATTACAAACAACTAACCATAATTTAGAGACACATCACCACCAAGGCGGTGTGACTAATCACATCAAAAAAGCACGCTTTTTTTAACGAATATAGACCAATATTAGCGATGTTGTGCCGTTTCACTTAAATGAGCGATATCTACAATAGTTACTTGGCGGCGTTCCATTTTTACCCAGCCTTCTTGCTGTAACAGTGTCAATTTTCTACTGACCGTTTCTGATGCTAAGCCTAGATAATTTCCTATGTCATCACGAGACATGCTTAATTCAAAATCTTTGCCTGAACAGCCAAGAGGTTTACAGTTATCAGCTGTATCAATTAAAAATGCGGCAATGCGTGATTTAGCTTTTTTATTATTTAACAAGGAAATATTACGAACATGTCGTTTAAAATTATCTAGAGCGAGTTTCAACAACCATTCTGGGACTACCTCATTGAGTATTTTTTTTACCTCAACAAGTGGAATGGCACAAACTGACGAGGTTTGTAAGGCAATAGCTGATGAAACATATTGGTCAGAATCATAGCTATCTAAACCGATGACATCATTAGGAAGAGAAAAATTTAAAATTTGTTCATCACCACTATGATTAGTCACATAGCTTTTTATCGCTCCTGATTTAATCACATAAAGTGTGCTTAATGTATCACCTGTATTAAATACATGGTCATTAACACTCAGTATATGTGACTGAAATATCTTAATATAAGGCGCATATTCTAGGAGTTTTGACCCAATGCAACTGTTATTCCAAATACAGCGTTCACACCCTTTTGACACTTCCTGTTTATAGTCTTTCATATCTTCCTTAAAATATTTATACGTTTTTGTAACAACATACTTTTAATAATGATTTAAAGACCTAAATTTTGTTATGGGGAAATACCTGATATATTTTTTACAAATTACTTATACCCGGTATTATTAAACGATATTTAGCATCACTTATTAGAATGATTTTTTGATAAATAATCCCCAGATAATCAATGTAAATATTCTCGTGCACCGCTAGAGATGTTCATTTATCAAATACATAAATTGAGTTTAAAAAACCACCTACTACGATCAGATATATGTTTAACTTACTGGCTAAAAACACCCTAAAAAAGTGAACAACAAGGCATAAAATTGAATAATCATGTTGAAAAAATCGCTTGTCAAACCTGTTATATTACTGAAATGGCACGTGGTAGTGGTGCGACAAAAATTGATTGGCATTGGCGTACCGCTAGCAAATTGAAAGACGGTGAAGGCTATAAGGATTATTACTGTTGGTCATGTCTTTCGTAAGCAACTACAACCGATGATAAACGGCTTTGATGACGAGGATTTAACGCCTGAAGAAGCTTACTTAGAAGAAGATGAACCAGACCATATTGACCAAGTTAAGTTAATGCGATAAAGAAAAATATCGTTAAGCAATAATCTATTAATTATTGCTTAACATTTTAAGAAAATAAAACTGAGTAGTAAATATTTTAAATGTAACTAGAACTAAGTCTCTTCATCTTCTACACGAACACCCCAAACATCATGCTCGTCTGCATGAATAATTTGTACCCACATTAAGTCGCCCGGCTCAGCATCAAAATCATCAGACAAATAAACTTTACCATCAACTTCAGGTGCGTCCATGTAAGAACGCCCTACAATACCAAGGCCATTCACTTCATCAACAAGAATAAGATATTCTTGGCCAATTCGAGCTTGAAGTTTATCCGCACTGATTTTTGCTTGTACTGCCATAAAACGTTGCAGTCTGTTTTCCATCACGTCATCTGAAATATGATCAGGTAATGCATTAGCCGTAGCGCCTTTAACTGGCGAGTATTTGAAACAACCAACACGGTCAAGTTGAGCTTCGTCTAAGAAATCTAATAACTCTTCAAATTCCTCTTCTGTTTCACCTGGGAAACCAACAATAAATGTTGATCGAATGACTAACTCAGGACAAATTTCTCGCCATTTAGCAATACGCTCTAATACGCGATCTGAGCTACCAGGACGTTTCATCAATTTTAATATACGCTTGTTTGCATGCTGAAAAGGAATGTCTAAATATGGTAGGATTTTACCCTCAGCCATTAATGGAATAATTTTATCCACATGTGGATAGGGATATACATAGTGAAGACGGATCCAAACGCCCTGCTTTGCTAATTCTTCACATAGCTGCTGCATATGTGTTTTAACCGGCATGCCCTCCCAAAAATCAGTTTTGTGTTTAACATCTACGCCATAAGCCGATGTATCTTGCGAAATAACTAATAATTCTTTAACGCCAGCATCAACTAAACGTTTTGCTTCACCTAATACATCACCGACTGGGCGAGAGTCTAAATCACCGCGCATTGACGGAATAATACAGAACGTACAACGGTGATTACACCCTTCTGATATCTTTAAATAAGCGTAATGTTTAGGTGTTAACTTAACGCCTTGTGGCGGTACTAAATCGATAAATGGATTATGCACAGGCTTAGGAACATGTTTATGTACTTGTGTTAATACTTCATCGTAAGCATGAGGGCCTGTAACACCTAAAACATTAGGATGAAGTTCAATAATTTCATCTTTTTTAACACCTAAACAACCCGTAACTAACACTTTACCGTTTGCAGCTAACGCTTCACCAATAGTATCTAAAGACTCTTGCACTGCTGAATCGATAAAGCCACAAGTGTTTACAATCACAAGCTCTGCATCATTATAGCTATTGGTTACATCATAACCTTCTGTACGAAGTTGCGTAAGAATGCGTTCAGAATCAACAAGGTTTTTTGGACAACCAAGTGACACGAAACCTACTTTTGCGCCATTTTTTAGTGCACCTGAATCAACAACGGCTTGATGTTGCTCTTCAATCATTTTAGATGGAATGTCTAACGTGGTTGTTTGGCTTTCGGCAGAATTACTGCTTTTCTTAGATGCTTTTGGATCGAATTGTTCTACGGTCATGTTTTTTCTCAACTTGCTCTATATTGTATTAAAGGGGCTTTAACTAATAAAGAGCAGCCTCATAAATGGTGATTTAACTACCTTGATTGCAAATTTAATGTCTTTGCTAAGGCACTTGTTTGATGCTCGGGATTATACAGTAATGTAGGGAGAGGATGAATAATTAGTTTTCATAGATTTTTTTGATTAAAGAACAAAAAAACAGCTGGATTTACAATTCAAAATTCCCTTTAAGCCTTTAGTTAAAACCTTGAATTATTTTGCAAGATATACCGTCGTTGTCCCCATCCCGTTTAATATTTGGTAAACTTTATATTAAATATATGGCTTCAGCACATCCAGTCATCTAACTAGAATACTTTATTCCATTGTTACTATAGAGACAAGTCTGATATTGTTTATTAGTTGGGATCGATATTAACATTTCAATTGATTTCCATACGTTTATAGTTACATAACTTATAGAAATTAGCCTTTAGTGCTTTTTCCAATGATTCAGCCTGAGATATTGGTGTTCTTTCGTCAGCATCACCATGCATCAATAAAACGGGGGCTTTTAGTTGGTCACCATTATCGCTTGGTGAAAAAGCTTTTAAATCAGTTCATCATTACCAATAACACCCGACAAATATTTCTCACCATACACCCGGCGAGGAATATCACCATCATCATGCATTAATAGTAAGTCATATATCCCTGAGACACCGATTGCACAATTGAAGAGATTAGGCGTTGAAATGGGCATTTATGATACATAAATATGATAATTTTTGACGCCTAAGTTATAAAATGTGGCGGGCTTGTCGATTAGTCAACTTAACATCCTTTATCGATAGTTTACCTGCAGGCTTTGATACTTGGCTAGGGTCTACCGGAATAGGATTATCAGGCGGGCAAGCACAGCGCTTGCAAATAGCACAGTTATTACTTCGTTCAGCCGGCGTTCTAATTTTAGATGAACCAACAAAAGG
>DPHE01000100.1:5522-5817 GCA_003521815.1 Colwellia sp. | reverse complement strand
AAATCCTGCTCCCGCAACCAATTCTTTTAGTATATAGCTCACAGTGTTAAAAACGCACTCTACACCCTCAGTAAGTAGCCTAACTTTACCCTAACTAACTCATCTGTTTTATCAATACTAACTCAATAAATCATCTATCTCATATTGTATTCAATATTTAAAAAAAATAATAATTAATTGTATTCCCATTAGCTATCAAGTAATTTACATATAGAGTACTAAATAACATTAGATTTTTGTATTACTTAGCTATAAATCTGGTTACAAAACAAATTATTATAAAATTTATAATAAT
>DPHE01000100.1:5241-5376 GCA_003521815.1 Colwellia sp. | reverse complement strand
TTATAAAATTTATAATAATTATTAACAGCACTAATTAGGTATAATAGCCAGGTATAAAAGGTTTTGAGAGAATAAAGCACACACTAATGACATAGTAAGGTAAATACATTTACTATGCCTAAAGGAGAAACCTAG
>DPHE01000100.1:0-5072 GCA_003521815.1 Colwellia sp. | reverse complement strand
AGGAGAAACCTAGTTTTTCTATTGTTTTTCAAAAAAAACATGACAAGGACAGTCATTAGTGCAGAGTATCCACTACTCCCGTTAATAAAAGAGTAAACCTCTTGATATCAAGGATGATTATTTAATAAATAATTGTATCACCATTGGTAATCATAAGGGGTAAATATGAAAATAACCAATCAAGTAGTCGAGCCGTGTAACGATTATTGCAGTAGATGTACAAAACGAGAGTCATTGGATTTTAATGAAAATTTATCACTGTCGTACAGCGATCAAACAATTCATATGAATGATCTAACAATAAAGTTAACCAACAGAGCGTTTAGAGTACTTTGTGCACTACTTCAGCACCAAAATAATCCTGTTAGCTTTGCCTTTTTACAGAGTTATGGCTGGCCCGATAATAAAGTAGTTAGGAATAACCTCACCGTCATCATATCGGAAATAAAAACTACCCTTAGATCGACCAACATAGACATAAAGAATATTAGAGGATTTGGGTATATACTGAACATTCCAAGGAATGAACCTCTCCTGTACAAAAATAAAGCCGTTGAACTAATTAGCTCCGTCTAATAAACTTGTTAGCTGTAATTTTTATGCCAACGTTTGGCTTCGATGAAGAACGCTGTTTTTTTGTGCCATTGACAGCACAAAGTTTTCAAATTCAATGCCTGAGAGTTAAAGGGCTCGGTGACAAATAACAATTGACCCCTTTATTGATAATAGGCTTGCTTTAATCGATTCGAATTAGCATATATATACTCACGGCTTAAACGATCGTTATTGTAAAAATTACTATCAAGGTTATAAAACAGCTTTGCGCTATCACCGCTGCCTGGGGTTAGGTTATTATGGTTTTTCCCCACCAGCGTATTCACTGAATACTGCCATTTAGGCTTGCCTCTGACCTGAACGTATTTATTATTGAAATCTTTACGAGGTGTTAATGGTATTGAAAAGCCAATACCAATAAATTGGTTGGCTTCTTCATTATCCATTTTGGTGTTTTTATAGGTTAAGTTCAGTGACACATCACCAAACATCCGCTCAACTTTAAACACTACCCCTTTATCTTGTTGCCAATATTGCCCTAGCTGTAATTCAGCAGAGGCATTAAGGTTGGCGTTGTAATACCGGTACTTACCAACAATAACATCGCGTTGTTCCAGCTCTTGTTGTGGCCAACAAGCGATAAATAAAATATTACAACCTGCATAAGGTTTTATTGCGGCTATATTTTGGTTTTCATACCTTGCTGTAACTAGATTAACTTTATGACTACCACCCCAACTTTGCCAACGCACTTCATTCGCTAAATAATTATACGTATCACGATATCGACCAAACGAGGTCATGTTTTTTAACGAGTACGGTAATTGCAAGGTTTGATGAAAGCTATAGTCTTGCAACCCTGTTTTTTGCTTTTTATCACCAAAAAACGCTCCCTCTTTAAAATTCTGGGTTTCAGCTATTTGTGTCATATGTTTTGCCGTTACCGCCGCACCGGGCCATAACGGTAATTCAACATGGCTAACCCATGCTAAAGACGCATCAAAAACGCCCAACTCAGTGCCTACTCTAGAAACAATGCCCGGCCAAAAAGTAAAGCGAGGTTTTAACCAAAAATTATTGGTATTATCTCGTACAGCGGTGGAATAACGTCGTTGACTGGCAAACGTATCCGTAGATATAGCTACTTTCAAAGGCTGATTGTCTCGTAAAAACCCCTTATATTCAGCTAAATTCCCTTTAACCACCAACACAGGGATTTCACGCTCTTTGATCACGAGGGTAAAGTGTGAATAATTATAATGAATATTCTTGCTAAGGAGCCCCAATATAACGCCAAGTCCATCTATTTGGTTACGGTTATAAATATGGTTTTCTACTTCTACGTACACAGTCTTTAAATCAGCCTCGCCTACTTTAATCGATTCAAAGCCTTCATTAACCAATAACCGTTGCACGCGCAATCGCTCAGTTAACCCCGAACGGTCCACCACATCAAGCGCTTCAGTCTCTAACAAAGGGAATTGGTCATCATCGGTTAATTGACGTTTATTCGCGCGGCTCTGCGACGCACTAGTAGCCCCCGTAAAATCAAGTGGAATGGTTAATCCAATGCCGTAATAAATCTCATCATTTAATTGCGTGTTGGTACTAGAAATCAATACGTCAGTGGATAACTCAATACCATTGTTAAACCAATGGCTAGGTGAAGATAAATGCATCCCTAATTGGGTGTCGGCTGCATCGTACTCTACTGAAAGTTTAACCCATTCATAAGGTTGCCAAGCAATACCAGTAAAAACACCATCAAGGCGCCCCTCACGCGAGTTACTTTTCCCTACGCCCACTGAAATATTAACCGATCCTAGAATATTTTTTGATGCCACCACATACTTCGCATCAAAAAAATTGGTCGCGCCCCCTAAATCTTGAAAACCTACGGCTACACTAAACCAATCTTTAGGAATGTAGGGAATACCTAATTTAATATTGGCCGATAGATCGGTTAAACCATTTTCACCAGAATATTCTGCCAAGCGTCCTGATATTTCAACATACTCCCATAAACCCACACCAAAGTTATAATTAGTTCCCGAGCGATAGCCACCGCCATTTATTGTTTCAATTTGGTTACCATATTGTAGATAAAATTTTCCTTCATCAAACAATGTTGCGGTGGGTGTATTGATTAAACCGCTATAGCCTTGAAAAGACATGGTTGCCTCAGGCTCAGCAGCCATCATAACCGAAGGCAATAAAGCCGAAGGGAATAATACCAAAGCGAATAGAGTACTGCGTTTCATGTGAATAAATCCTTAGCAAGGTGAAGTAGCATAAGTGAAATAAGTGAAATAAGTAAATAACAGAAAATTAAAAAACCCGCCAATGGCGGGTTTAATTTTACTAACTCGGTAAATTAACCGCCAGTACCGCCAGTACCGCCAGTAGCACCGGTAACAACAACGATATCACCTAGATCAATCTCAATTTCAGGTACAATAGTCGGAATCTCAACTATGTCAATAACAACCTCTATTCCTTCATTAGTAGCGTCTGACTCAATTTCTTGTTGCAGAGTAGTCGCTTGGTCAGATATTTCTACTTGAGCCTCAGCCAATGCTAGTTGAGCCTCTGCTGCTGCATCGTTTAATAAGGCTGTAGCAATATCTGCCCCATCTGCAATCGCTTCTACCACTGTGGTTGACACCACGGCAACATCGTCCAAGTAGTTATTAATAGTGTCACCTAATGTACTCCCCGAAGATATTGGTAGTCCAGCCAGTGATGCGTTTATCAGGGTTAACGTATTAGTAATACTTGCGTTAGTGCCCGCAGCATCAACCGCATCAGCCACAGCTTGCGTGTCGGTAGAGTCAACAATAGTAATATCATAAATATTAGTCTCTGATAAATCGACACCTAATATTTCACCTACAATAACAGAGGCGTTTTCTTGCAAGGTTGTCACACTTTCAATAGGCAGGGTGTCAATCGCTGAAGCTAAGTTTGGATTAGCCGCAACTTGTTCCAATACGGCATCAGTTGCCATTGTGGTTAAAGTGTTTGCATCCGCATCAAGGGCAATGCCATTACCTTCTGCGTCAACTGTAGCCACCGTTAGCGTGCTTAACGATATACCAGCAACTTGTGAGTTAGGGATAATATCACCACGCGGTACATCGCCACAACTTACCGCTGCATCACAACGCATTGTCGTGTCGCCATCAGCGGTAATATTAACCACTAGTGCGCCTACAATAGCATCGCCACTGGCATTAACAACAGTAGCAGTGTAATCACCATTTTCATCTGTTTGTACATCTGCAGGGTCTGTGGTTAACGGCGTAGTGAAACCGGTATCACTGGCTCGAAATATTTGCACTTTTGCGCTAATGAGTGATCCTTTGTCAATTGAACCCGCTATATCTATCGTAGCTGGTGTGCTGCTTGATGAACTTCCACCACAGGCGGCTAACGCCAACGTTATGCTCGCTGCTAACGTAGTACGGAATATTTTTTTCATGTTTAATACCTTTTGTTGAGTGTTAAGAGAGAGTAATTAATAACTAAAAACTCAGTGTTATTTACAAATTTCAGTGTGTGTTTAAAGGTGAGTTGCACTATTGGTCGTATTTAATTTCCTATAAAACCTATTGCTCATATTTAAAAATAAATCGGTTAGCCTAATGCCAACTTAGTTAAGTATGTTCTAAATTCATCGCCCAATTCAGGGTGGCGCATAGCATATTCAACATTCGCTTTCATATACCCTAACTTAGATCCGCAGTCATGCGACTTACCCGTCATATGAAATGCTTCAACCGTTTCTTTTTCAATGAGCATAGCAATAGCATCGGTTAGTTGAATTTCATTACCCGCACCAGGTGGGGTGTTCTTTAACAAATCCCAAATCTTTTCAGATAATACATAGCGGCCTACCACAGCCAAGTTTGACGGGGCCTCTTCAATAGCTGGTTTTTCAACAATGGCAGTCATGGTATTTGACTCGCCAGGGGCAAGCTCAACACCACCGCAATCAACCACACCATAGCTACTAACCTGCTCTATTGGCACGGGCTCAACCATAATTTGGCTGTACCCACCCACTTCGTTATAACGGGTTAACATCGCTGCTAAATTCTCAGTTTTTAAATCAGCAGTCGCGTCATCTAAAATAACATCGGGTAACACCACAACAAAAGGTTCATTACCAATAATAGGGCGAGCTTTTAATACCGCATGCCCCAAGCCTTTTGCTTCGCCTTGACGAACATGCAAAATGGTGACGTCTTTCGGGCATATCGCCTGTATTTCATCAAGTAATTGACGTTTCACACGTTTTTCTAACGTAGTTTCCAACTCAAAAGATTTATCAAAATGATTTTCAATCGCATTTTTAGACGAGTGCGTAACCAATACAATTTCTTTAATATCCGCAGCAATACATTCATTCACAATATATTGAATTAATGGCTTATCGACTATCGGTAACATTTCTTTGGGAATAGCTTTTGTTGCAGGCAACATACGTGTACCTAAACCGGCTACAGGGATTACTG
>DPHE01000051.1:12303-14056 GCA_003521815.1 Colwellia sp. | reverse complement strand
GCTCGCCTCTGAATTCAGTGCTTTAACAAATGAATATCAGGTTGATTTTCATTTTAAAACAAGCAAACTTTATATTGCTAGCGATATCACGTTACTCGCCAGAATAGTCCAAAATTTCCTTAGTAATGCTTTTCGTTATGCACACTGTTTAGGTAATACTGATAACAGTAAAGTGCTATTAGGCTGCCGTAGACAAGGAAACGAGCTTTCAATTCAAGTATATGATAATGGTCCCGGTATTCCAGTAGATAAACAGCAACAAATTTTTGAACAATTTACTCAACTAAATACCACAGACGCTATTGGCCCAAAAGGTCTTGGATTAGGCCTAAATATAGCACAAAGTTTAGCCAGCATCCTTAACCATACAATTGATTTAAAATCACAAGAAAATCACGGTTGCTTATTCAGTATTAATGTACCTATTTGCCAAAAACCGGTTGTACATAAACAAGATCCTCCACCTGCAAGCATGAGTTTACAAGGTGTAGGGGTCTTATGCATTGATAATGAACAAGATATTTTATCAGGAATGACAGAATTGTTATCGGCATGGCAATGTCATGTGTTTACAGCGATTAATGCGCAGCAAGCCAAAGAAATTTATGCGGATCACGAGGATGAAATAGATATTCTGTTAGTCGACTTTCAACTAACAGGGTATCAAAATGATAATGACTCATTTTCCAGTAAGGCGTATGCTAACGAGAAAGAACGGTCATCCGATTTAAAAGATAAAGTGAATGGTATCGAGTTGATAGAACAATTAAGAGCAATGAGCCACTATTCTCTGCCAGCAATACTCATAACAGCCACTACAGATAACAATTTAATGTCACTAGCTAAGCAAGCAGACATTGGCTATTTACGCAAAATAATAAAGCCTATAGCCTTACGATCGTTAATGAGTTCATTATTAAGTCAAGAGCTTAAGAAAAACTATTCTCATAAAACTTAAACAGAGCAATTACCCCAAAAAAACCACCGGTTTTTTGGGGTAGCTGATCAAGCATCTAATGACCAAATAAACCTTGATTCAATTTTACTTCATTGAGCACAATAACTGCTTGGGTGCGATTACGTACCCCAAGTTTTAAAAATATAGTACTGGCATGACTTTTAATCGTAGATTCCGATAAACCTAAGTCATAAGCTATTTGTTTATTTAGTAGCCCCTCAGAAAACATTAACAAAATTTTATGTTGCTTGGGTGTTAACGACGCTATTTTATCGTCAGCGGTGATACTTTGTTGTGCTTTAGCATTAAATTCACCGTCTGGTGTCCATAATTTACCCTTAAGCACTTCTTTTATCGCTAGCAGCATTATAGGAACAGAGGTTGATTTAGGAATAAATCCAGCCGCACCATGGCTCATGGCTTTATAAATAGTTTCTTTATCTTCATATCCAGAAATAATCACCACCCCTAAATCAGGATAAGAACATCTAATACTAATTAAATTATTAAAACCTTGAGCGCCTGGAATATCTAAATCAAGTAAAAGTAAATCAGCGCCTTGTCTATTTGCTAAAATCTGCTCTAGTTCAGGGATAGTTTGTGCTTCAAAAATTTCAGCATTACTAAAATTTGCTTTTAAGGTAATTGTTAACGCTTGGCGGAATAAGGGGTGATCATCCGCCAATATTATTTTCATGCTATCGTTCATAGTTATACTCATATTACTGCCGTGTTATTATTAATTACAAAAATATATCAAGATGAAAACTTACAAAGTAACAAAGTAACAAAGTA
>DPHE01000051.1:0-12156 GCA_003521815.1 Colwellia sp. | reverse complement strand
GTAACAAAGTAACAAAGTAACAAACAGAATAACAAAATCTATATAAGCCTGCTAGCGAGAAATACAGATATAACTTAACATGCTAATTTTAATTTCTCGTCACCCGAATAAACTAAACAATACTGATAGCAAACTCAGGTAGTGCTTGAATAACTTTCTTAACCGTACAAGTATTCGCAGCTGCGAGTATTGCTTTATTATATTTCTTAGGAAAATCTTTAGGAAGAGTAACAGTCAGTGTAATCTTTTTCTTATAATGATCATCTTCACACAAGTTTTCATTATTTTGTACAACACTTAATCCTTCTGTACTTATATCACGTTGTTGACAAAACTTACGCATGTAAAAAGCGGCACACAGTGGCATGCTTGCTAAAAAATAATCAAAAGGCTCTGGTTGTTCAGCTTTACCACCCGCAGCTACACTTTGATCACTGATAATGACATGATCACCAAAACTGGCTTTTAACTGTTGTCCTTCAAGTAAATTCACTTCAATTTTCATATTATACGCTCATAACAAATTTAGTTGCTTCATTATACATTAGAGTCATCTAATGTTGTAACAATCTTTATTAACTTCTTCATAATTAATTGTACATCAATTAAAAATAGAGCTTGAATCTTACACAAAACAGGTATACTGTACATACATACAGCATACCTGTTTAAATCAACTCGCATAGTAATCAAAAGGTGTATGACAATGATTAGCCTAAATAATATCAATATAATCAATAACTCAACAAACATCAGTACTAAGGTTAACTGGTTACAAATTACTGATGTCAATAATAATTTAGAGTTGTCTAGCCAGTATGCCCATATATGCCTGCAACATAAACAACAAAAAAAATGGGTTCTATTTATCAACCCTGAAGAAATTTCAATTGAACAACTTGCTCAGACACATGACATTGATGTTTCAAAGATATTAATGGTTAATTACAAGAACTCTCTTAAAAGCAATTTAAGAGTAGAATTAGCACATATTGAATCAGTATTAACTAAAGGTAATTGCTCAGCCGTCATTGTGTCAAATAGTTCATTTGCGACAAAAGAAATAGCACAATTAGAAAGCTCTGCTAAACAAGGAGAAACACGGTGTTTTTTACTTAAAAATACGGCATTAGGCAACAGCGCTTTAATTGAAGCACAAGTTATGCATTAACATAATAAAACGCGTGCAGTGGCGTAGGAATATATTTGTCGAAATTTTAATAAAAAAACCCTCAAGTCCTTAAGGAGTTGAGGGTTTTTTATGATCTAGTTATACCAATTATTGTTGATACGTTTAACCCAAAAGGCGCAACGTTAGATATGCTCTACTGAGATAATTTCATATTCAACAACACCACCGGGTGTAGTGATATCAATTTCAGTATCAACTTCTTTGCCGATTAAACCACGAGCAATAGGAGAGTGTAATGAAATTCGACCCGTTTTAAAGTCCGCTTCATCATCGCCAACAATTTGGTAAGTCACTTCAACATCACTATCAATATTTAGTAACTTCACTGTAGTACCAAAGATAACTTTGCCATGATTTGGTATGGCTGTTATATCAATAACTTGTGCATTACATAATCTACCTTCAATGTCTTGAATACGTCCTTCGCAAAAGCCTTGTTCTTCTTTAGCAGCATGATACTCGGCATTTTCTTTTAAATCACCATGTTCACGTGCTGTAGCAATGTCTTTGACAATACGTGGACGTTTCTCCATCTTTAACACTCTAAGCTCTTCTTTTAGAAGTTCAGCACCCCGAAGGGTCATTGGGTATTTAATCATTTTACTCTTCTTATTCTAACAATAAAGGCGGTTAACCTATCTATAGATAGGGAAAACCACCTTTTAAAATATCGCAGATAAGGCTATAAATTCACTCCGGAATTAAAGCCTTATTCACCAAGTTTACAACGTGTTGTGCAATTCTTGCACTGAACGCACCGTACTCATTTCATCAGCAGCATGAGCCATGCAAGTCGCAAATGCAGCATTTAATGTAGTAGTATAGGCAACTTTATAACGTAATGCACCACCACGTAATACTTTAGAATCTTCAATAGCTTTACGGCCTTCTGTCGTATTAATAATGTAGCTGTATTCACTGTTTTTGATTCTATCAAGAATATGTGGACGACCTTCATGTACTTTATTAACACGTCGAACCGGAACACCTGCTTCACGTAAAATCACTTCAGTACCGTGAGTCGCATCAAGATCATAACCTAAATCAACCATGATTTTAGCTAATTCTAGTACGCGAACTTTATCGCTGTCACGAACAGAAATCAAGGCACGACCTGTTTTAGGAACAGATACACCAGCACCTAGGTTGGCTTTAGCATAAGCTTCTTCGAACGTATCACCTACCCCCATTACTTCACCTGTTGAACGCATCTCTGGGCCAACTAAAGGATCACTACCATGGAATTTATTAAATGGAATAACCACTTCTTTAACAGAGAAATACTTCGGAATAACTTCCTTGGTAATGCCCTGCTCTTTCAATGACTTACCAGCCATAACACGCGCACCTACTTTAGCAAGTGGTACTGACGTTGCTTTTGAAACAAACGGAATAGTACGTGCAGCACGTGGGTTTACTTCAATTAAGTAAACTTCATTGTCTTTAACTGCCATTTGCGTATTCATTAAGCCAATAACACCTAGCTCAAACGCTAAGTCTGTTACTTGCTTACGCATAACATCTTGGATTTCTTGGCTTAAGCTGTATGCTGGTAATGAACAAGCACTATCACCTGAGTGAACACCAGCTTGTTCAATGTGCTGCATAATGCCGCCAATAACGACATCGGTACCATCACAGACAACGTCAATATCCACTTCAATCGCATCATCAAGGAAATGATCAAGTAATACTGGCGAATCATTAGACACACTTACTGCTTCTGTCATGTAACGACGTAAGTCGTCTAAATCATAAACGATTTCCATCGCTCGGCCACCCAATACATAAGATGGACGTACAACTAACGGGAAGCCAATACCTTCAGCTTTAGCCATCGCTTCTTCTATTGAGGTTACGGTGGCATTTTCTGGTTGTAATAAACCTAAGCGTTCAACTGCTTGTTGGAAACGTTCTCTATCTTCAGCTCTGTCAATAGCGTCAGGGGAAGTACCAATAATAGGTACACCAGCCGCTTCTAACGCACGTGCTAATTTAAGTGGTGTTTGACCACCGTATTGCACAATTACGCCTTTAGGTTTTTCAATACGAACAATTTCAAGTACATCTTCAAAGGTAATTGATTCGAAATATAAACGGTCTGACGTATCATAATCGGTAGAAACAGTTTCAGGGTTACAGTTAACCATGATCGTTTCATAACCATCTTCACGTAGGGCTAATGCCGCATGAACACAACAGTAATCAAATTCAATACCTTGACCAATACGGTTAGGGCCACCACCTAAAATCATAATTGATTCTTTGTCGGTAGGATTTGATTCACATTCTTCATCGTAAGTTGAATACATATAAGCCGTATCAGAGCTAAACTCCGCAGCACAGGTATCAACACGTTTGTACACTGGGAAAATATCTGCGTTATGACGTTTTTTACGTACTTCAGCTTCAGACACACCAATAAGAGCAGCTAAACGAGAATCGGCAAAACCTTTACGTTTAAGTTGTCGTAAGTATTCAGGGTTTAATATTTTTAACCCTCCTTCGCTCACTTTTACTTCTTCTAACACAATGTCTTCGATTTGTACTAAGAACCAACGATCAATCATTGTTGTTCTATAAACATCTTCAATCGTTAAACCTAAACGGAACGCATCAGCTACATACCAGATACGATCAGCACCTGCTTCTTGAAGCTCATGCATTATTTTGGTTTTAGCACCCGGCTGAGTAACATCAACAATTGAATCAAAACCATTTACGCCCACTTCTAAGCCGCGTAATGCTTTTTGCAAAGACTCTTGTTGGTTACGGCCTATAGCCATTACTTCACCAACAGATTTCATTTGCGTTGTTAATCTGTCTTCTGAGCCAGCAAATTTTTCAAAGTTAAAACGTGGGATCTTAGTTACAACGTAATCAATTGTC
Organism: Colwellia sp.; assembly: GCA_003521815.1. Lineage (GTDB taxonomy): Bacteria > Pseudomonadota > Gammaproteobacteria > Enterobacterales > Alteromonadaceae > Colwellia. The sequence continues at coordinate 8,075 of DPHE01000051.1, read as the reverse complement.
GGTTCAAACGATGCTGGTGTTTTACCGCCAGTAATATCATTTGATAATTCATCAAGCGTGTAACCTACTGCTAACTTAGCCGCGATCTTAGCAATTGGGAAACCTGTTGCTTTAGACGCTAATGCTGATGAACGAGATACGCGTGGGTTCATCTCGATGATAACCATGCGACCAGTTTCAGGACAGATACCAAACTGTACGTTTGAACCACCTGTTTCAACACCAATCTCACGTAATACCGCTAAAGAAGCGTTACGCATGATTTGATATTCTTTATCCGTTAACGTTTGCGCAGGAGCAACCGTGATTGAGTCACCCGTGTGAATGCCCATCGGATCAATGTTTTCAATCGCACAAATAATGATACAGTTATCATTTTTGTCGCGAACCACTTCCATTTCATACTCTTTCCAACCGATTAATGATTCATCGATTAGTAGCTCTGAAGTCGGAGAAAGATCTAAACCGCGAGTACAAATTTCATCGAATTCTTCGATGTTATATGCGATACCGCCGCCAGTACCACCCATTGTAAATGAAGGGCGAATAATACAAGGAAAACCTAATACTTTACTTGCTGCGTGTGCTTCTTCAATCGTGTGAACGATTTCAGCACGTGGACAGTCTAAGCCAATGTTTTTCATTGCCTTGTCAAAACGATTGCGGTTTTCTGCTTTATCGATTGCATCAGCAGTAGCACCAATCATTTCAACGTTAAATTCTTTTAGTACGCCTTTGGCTTCGAGTTCTAAAGCACAGTTTAATGCGGTTTGACCACCCATAGTAGGTAGAACAGCACAAGGACGTTCTTTTTCAATAATATTACGAACAACTTCCCAGTGAATTGGTTCGATATAAGTTGCATCGGCCATATCAGGGTCTGTCATTATCGTTGCCGGGTTAGAGTTAACTAAGATAACTCGGTAACCTTCTTCACGAAGTGCTTTACACGCTTGCGCGCCAGAATAATCAAACTCACAGGCTTGGCCAATAACGATTGGACCTGCACCTAAGATCAAGATACTTTTTAAATCAGTACGTTTTCCCATTATTTTCTCTCTTCTCTTGTCTGTCGGTTTAAGCGTTGCTTGACTTGTTTGGCTTGTAGATTTTGATCAAATCAATAAAGTGATCAAATAATGGCGCAGCATCTGTTGGACCAGGGCTTGCTTCAGGATGACCTTGGAAGCTAAATGCCGGTTTATCCGTACGATGAATACCTTGTAAAGACTCATCAAATAGTGACTTATGGGTAACTTCTAAATTACTTGGTAAATTAGCTTCATCAACTGCAAAACCATGGTTTTGTGAAGTTATCATCACTACATCACGTGCAATGTCTTTCACCGGATGGTTAGCACCGTGATGACCAAACTTCATTTTAACTGTACTTGCTCCACTTGCTAGGCCAAGTAATTGATGACCTAAACAAATACCAAATACAGGAATATCTGTTTCTAAGAATGTTTTAATCGCTGTAATAGCGTAATCACATGGCTCTGGATCACCAGGTCCATTTGATAAGAAGATCCCATCAGGGTTCATCGCAAGCACTTCACTTGCTGATGTTTGCGCTGGTACCACAGTTAATTTACAACCACGGTCAACTAACATACGTAAAATGTTATGCTTAGCACCAAAATCGTAAGCAACAACATGGAAATCAAGACTATCAGGCTTAGTAAAGCCAGTACCTGTGTTCTCACCATTGCTTATGTCAAGGGTCCAGCTACCGCTCGTCCATTCATATTGTTCTTTAGTTGAAACAACTTTAGCTAAATCCATGCCTTTAAGACCAGGGAATGCTTTCGCTTTTGTTAGGGCTTCAGCTTGTAGAGTTTCATCGCTGCTATCATCAAGCGTTAAGATGCAGCCGTTTTGAGCACCTTTTTCACGTAAAATTCGAGTTAACTTACGTGTATCGATATCCGCAATACCTAAGATATTATGGTCAATTAAGTAGTCACTTAAATTTTGTTCATTACGAAAATTACTAGCAAGTAATGGCAAGTCACGAATAACAAGACCTTTAGCAACAATGCTATTAGATTCTTTATCTTCGCTATTAGTACCAGTGTTACCTATGTGCGGGTAAGTCAGGGTAATAATTTGCTCTGCATATGATGGATCGGTAAGGATTTCCTGATAACCTGTCATTGAGGTATTAAATACCACCTCACCAACAGCCGAGCCTTGTGCACCAATTGCGGTACCTTTAAATACAGTACCGTCTTCCAGTACTAAAATAGCAGATGTAGCCAATGTAACCTCCAAAAAGAAGAAATAACTTTATCAAACAACGTTATTAGTTAACTCGTCCGATAAGCTTAATGTAACGCAAAATTAATTTATGCTCCCCTAAGGGAAATACATTGCTTAAAAATATAGCGAATTAAGTCGCTATATTTTTAAGTAAAAGTTGCACATAAAAAATGTCAAAAACAGCCTTTTCGCTAAATTCTTGACAAAATCCACTTATTTTACGCTTGTCGCCTTTATTCGTCTAGTAAAAACTGCAAAAACCTGTTCTTTTATGCGATTTGATCTCTTTTAGCAACCAAACCATCAAAAACAATAGTTATGCCCATATATACCCGTTCCACTTGAAGATGCATGATTCACCTGGATTTAGAAACGCCTTTAGGCAAGGCATTGATTCAAGAGAATGGTTATTCCGTTTTCAAAATGAATAACACAGTATAAAGCGTTTCTAAACCAGCCCCTTGAGGAAGGCTGAGCAAATCAATAAAAAAATAAATTACATCTATTCTTTTAAGCCTAAAACATCTTGCATATCATAAAAACCATTATCGGCATTACTTAACCAAAATGCAGCACGCATAGCGCCTAAAGCAAATGTCATACGCGAACTAGCTTTGTGGGTTATTTCTATTCGTTCTCCCAAATCAGCAAAATAAGCCGTATGTTCACCCACAATGTCGCCTGCTCTTACCGTAGCAAATCCAATGGTTTCTCTACTTCTTTCCTCTGTAATACCTTCACGGCCATAAACAGCCACTTTATTTAAATCTCGACCTAATGTGTCAGCAATAACCTGCCCCATTTTAACCGCAGTACCTGAAGGCGCATCTTTTTTGAATCGATGGTGCGCTTCAAAAATTTCTATATCGGTATAGTCACCAATTGCCTTTGCTGTTATTTGAAGTAACTTAAACATTAAATTAACACCAACAGAGGTATTGGGCGCTAAAATAACAGGCATTTTTTCACCTACTTTTTCAATCAATTGTACTTGCTCGTCACTAAAACCAGTTGTACCAATGACTAAGGATTTTTTATGGTTTTGACACCATTTTATATTTTCTAACGTTGTTTCAATAGAGGTAAAGTCTATCAACACTTGTGCATCAGACAATTGCTCTAATTGTGTTGAGGTTGTTAAACCAATAGCACCAATACCGGCTAATTCACCTAAATCAAAACCGGCAAAAGAAGAGCTAGCTCGCACAGTACCACCAATAAGCTCAATACTTTCATGTTCATGAGCAGCCTGAATAAGGTTACGCCCCATACGTCCACTACAGCCTAATATGGCTACTTTTACTTTCATTTTTATTCTCATCTATACTGATAGGTTAATTGTTAGCCACTTATTGTAAACACATTTGCCAGTAAGTGTGAGTTAGATAGTTCATGTGAAACAACATTAACTATTGCTAACCTCTGCTTAGTGCTATTTAAAATACTAAGATGGTAATAAGCACAAAAATCAGCAAATACTTGCCCTTGATCATCAATAAACGTCCAATCGACACAAACAAGCAATAAGTCATCATTAATTGACATATAACTCGCTCGTCGAGCCATTATTTTAGCGGTATTGGCTTGTTTAAGTTGAGTGAAAATATTATTAAATTCTTGTCGACAATCATCAATGCTATTAACCAGAACGATCTTATCTGGTGTATGTAAAGTGCAAGGTAGGTGATAGCACGCAACGACAGCCTCAAGATCATAAGCGCTAAATGCCACTAAATACTGATTGAACAAGGTTTCAATTTGCTGCGTTTTCAAACGACCCCCTTTGATAGCCAAGTGTAACGGGTATAGTAGTAACAATTGTCATAATGAATTAGCCAGCTAATTGATTAATTCATTGGTATAAATAATAAATCACTTAAAAAAAAACCCTCAAATGAGGGCTTTAAAAATATCTACTTTAGCTAATGATGCTTAATAATTCAACCTCAAATACTAACGTTGAATAAGGCGGTATTGCACCTTGTGAACCTTGCTCACCGTAGGCTAAAGCATACGGGATGGTTAATTTCCATTTGCTACCTTCGGTCATTAGCTGCAATGCTTCAGTCCAACCAGCAATAACACCACCGACAGGGAACTCTGCAGGTTGGCCACGTTCAACTGAACTATCAAAAACATCACCGTTAGCAAATGTACCATGATAATGAACACTTACCGTGCTTGCTGCTGAAGGTTTTTCACCTTCACCCGTTGTAATCACTTCATACTGTAAACCAGATTCCGTAACAGAAACGTCATCGCGTTTAGCATTTGCTGCAAGAAAAGCTTCACCTTCAGCCGATTTTTCTTTAGCGATAGCTTGCTCTTGCTCTTGTAATTTTTTAGAAATAACAGAAAAAGCAGCATTTAAGTCTTCATCAGATACTTGACTATCAGCATCAATAAGCGCATCAGCGATACCCGCTTGAACAGCAGTAATATCAAAATCTTTAAAAGGGTTATTACGTAATTGGTCACCTAGTTGACGACCTACACCGTAACTTACACGTTGTTCAATAGTTTCATACTTGTTTTCAGAAATAGTGTTTTCAGACATATATTAATTTCACTCATACATAAATAGATTAAAAGGTAGCAACGATTCACTCATCTTTGGGTTTGTCATTTAGGTAGTCACTTAAGTTAAAATCTTACATACAGTAAACATAAGCTCATCAATTAAGGCGCCACAAGATAACAGACGGTAAACAGTTACCAAAAGTAAGTATTACCTACTTTGAGATTGGTCGCGAGTTTATCATAAAGCTAAGCGAGTATGTAGTAGCGCTGCATAACAATTGTGTATTATTTATCTTTTGGCAGGCGCTTTTGCTAGTGTAGCAAAAGCAACCGGTAGTGTTGATGCTAGTGTTCAATATTGCACCAATAGCCTTAGGTTTTATTGAATCTACAGGGCTTGACTCTGCCGTTGTGGCTGGTTGTTTGATTTCAGGTGCTATTTTTGGCGATAACTTATCGATCATTTCGGATACCACCATTACCTCTACTCGAAGCCGAGGCGCTCATATGAAAGACAAATTTAAAGTTAACTTAAAATTTGCAGTACCTGCAGCAATTTTGTATTTACTTATTTTCACCGTACTCGGTCAAAGCATTAATTATGAAGTAACTAACGATGCGGCTTTTATTTGTCTTGTTCTTTATATCGTTATTTTGATTTTGATTTCGATTTCGATTTTGATTTTGGCACTATCGGGGATCAATGTCCTTGTATACTCATGAGACTTAGCTATGTTTTTCTAATAAAGCGACTAAGTCATCTTCTGTCAATATAACAACCCCTAAATCTTGCGCTTTAGTGAGTTTAGATCCTGATTTTTCACCGGCAACCAGAAAGTGTGTCTTTGCCGAAACGCTGCCCGACACTTTTGCGCCTAGTGACTGCAATGCCGCTTTGGCTTCACTACGTCCCATTTGATTTAAGGTACCTGTTAAGACAAACGTTTGCTCTGCTAATGGCTGTTTATCAGCACTTTTTTCAATAATGTCAGGCCAAGTCATTATTTCATCTAACGCTGAAACCACTGTAATATTATGACTTTCTTTAAAAAATTGAACAATATTTTTTGCCACAACCTCACCCACATCACTAACCATTTTTAACGCCTCAAAGCTTGCTGATTCAATAGCCGACAAGGTAATAAAATGATTCGCTAAATTAGCCGCTGTTGCCTCACCTACTTCACGAATTCCTAAACCATAGATAAACTTAGCCAAGGTTGTTTTCTTAGCTTTTTCAAGTGCAGCCATTAAATTTACCGCCGACTTTTTCCCCATTCTATCCATGGTACTAATGTCAATTTCAGTGAGTTTAAATAAATCAGCAGGCGTGGTGATTAAGTTTTCATCCACTAATTGTTCTACTAATTTATCGCCTAAACCATCAACATCATGAGCTTTACGTGAAGCAAAATGTTTAATAGCTTCTTTACGTTGTGCTTGACAAAAAAGCCCCGCAGTACAGCGAAGTACGGCCTCACCCTCGGCTTTAGCAACTTTTGAGTCACATACTGGGCAAGTACTAGGAAAAATTATATCTTTTACATCATCGCCACGTTTATCCATAACGACAGAGACAATTTGTGGAATAACGTCTCCTGCACGTCGTATTACGACGCTATCACCTATTTTCAAACCTAGGCGCTCAATTTCATCTTGGTTATGTAAGGTGGCATTCGATACTGTCACTCCACCAACAAAAATAGGCTTTAAGCGAGCCACTGGTGTTATTGCCCCAGTTCGTCCAACTTGAAACTCAACGTCTTCAACAAGTGTTAGCTCTTCTTGAGCTGGAAACTTATACGCGATAGCCCAACGCGGCGCACGCGCAACAAAGCCAAGTTTTTCTTGTTGGGTAATATTATCAACTTTAAGTACCGTGCCATCAATTTCATAACTTAACGCATCACGTTTATTAAGAATATCTTGATAAAACGCTTCTACTTGCTGTGGATTTTCTAACAAACGAACTTCGGGGCACATGGGTATACCCAGCGCCTTAATCTGACATAAACGTTGAAAATGTGATAATTTTAAAAACGCTTGATCAATTAACTCGCTACTACCTACAGATAAGTCACCTACATAACCTAAACCATAAGCATAAAAAGCTAAGTTTCGCTTAGCGGTAACTTTAGAGTCTAATTGTCGTAAGCTACCGGCGGCAGCATTACGGGGATTGGCAAACGATTTTTCGCCATTCTTTTTTGCTTGCTCATTAAGCTTATTAAAGCTCGCTTTTGGCATGAACACTTCGCCACGCACTTCAATAACCTCCGGATAATCAACACCACTTTTACCCAAAAGCGTTAAAGGTATCGATTTAATCGTGCGAATATTTGTTGTAATATTTTCGCCTGTACTGCCGTCACCTCGGGTTGCCGCTTGCACTAAAGTGCCTTGTTCATAACGTAAGCTTACCGCTAGGCCATCAAGTTTTGGCTCAGCACAGATAACAATATCATCATGAGTCGCTAATCTATCTTGAAGGCGTTTAACAAAAGCTTGCCATTCCTCGCGCGAAAAAACATTATCAAGCGACAACATAGGTAATTGATGAGCGACTTGTGTAAACGCCTTCAATGGTTGTCCACCCACTTTTTGGCTAGGTGAATCAAGTGTTTTTAACTGCGGATAAGTTTGTTCAATACTGATTAATTCTCGCATTAACCTATCGTATTCAGCATCAGGCACACTGGGTTCATCAAGTACGTAATATTGATGATTATACTGGTTGATTTGTTGATGAAGTGTACTTAACTGTTCTTGTAAAGCGCTTATGGATAAAGAAGCATTTGGCATGTTTTGGTTTACTCAAAAACGAAACCTATAAAAGTATTTATAGGTTATAAAGAAATAAGTAGATAGTTTATTTATTCAATACTAGCAAGGCGATATTGTCTGTCAAATTCACGTATCTTACTGACATAGTGTTGCTCAGTTTGCTTGGTCATTATATTGCGTTTATCGTCAACTAATTGTCCATTAAATTCAGCAGCCAACTGTTTAGCTGCTGATAACATTTGTTCAAAAGCAGTAAATGGGTCACTGGCATTAGGTAAAGCCATAAATAAACTAACCCCTGGTGTAACAAAGGTTTCCATCGTATCAAGGTCAAACGAACCCGGATTCAACATATTAGCTAAACTAAACGTAACAGCCCCATTACCGGCATTATCTTGATGACGGTGAAATATATTCATTTCACCGTATTTCATACCCAACGTTAATAAGCTAGGTAATAATGTGCCACCAGACATTTGTTGATGTGCAGGCATACCAACACTTAAAAT
>DPHE01000012.1 GCA_003521815.1 Colwellia sp. | reverse complement strand
CCCATAGGGCTGGTTTAGAAACGCTTTAGGCTACGTTATTGATTTTGACAATAGAATAACTATTCGTTTCAATCAATGCCTTGCCTAAAGGCGTTTCTAATTCCAGCTGAATCATGCATATTCAAGTGGAACGGGTATAAACCTCAAACAACTCCATAGGTCTATATTATGCTATGTGTCATCTATAAAAGTGCTAAAAAGGCGCAAACGTACCTTTTTGTTAAAACCCGTGATGATTTTTCCTCGGTACCTGAAGCGCTAATGACGATGTTTGGTACACCAACGTTGGTTACATTAACGAATTTGGCGACCAAAACAAAACTCGCCTTTGCTGATTTAGATAAAGTGAGGGCAGACTTAAAGGGTCAAGGGTATTATTTGCAGTTACCACCACCACCAGAAGATCTATTAAAGGAACATAAAATCCAAATGGGTAACCAAAATTAAGGAGAGTAGCTCTATGCTAAAAGTACCTACGTTTTTATTTGGCTTATTTGCATTAAGTGTTTCATTCGTTTTTACCAACACAATACAAGCTAAAGAACTGACAAAAATAGGTTTTGAACAGTATATCGTTGAGTTAAAAACGGAGGCATTAACACATGGGTTTACACAAAGCTTAATTGATAACAGTTTTGTAAAAGTTAAATTTCATCAGCGTGCGGTATTAGCAGATCGTAAACAACCAGAAAAAATCGAGACCTTAGACACTTACTTACCTAAACGTGTCCCCAATTGGAAAGTAACAAAAGCCCGTACGTTATATAAAAAGCATAAAGTAGTTTTGACTAACATAGCTAATAAATATGGCGTCCAACCTCGATTTATCGTGGCTTTATGGGGATTAGAAACAAATTTTGGTAAATTCACGGGTGGTTATAATGTTGTTTCAGCTTTATCTACTTTAGCCTATGAAGGACGCCGAGAAGCCTTTTTCAAAAAGCAGTTATGGGCAGCGTTAACCATCTTGAAGCAAGGGCATATTGATATTGCGGATATGAAAGGTTCGTGGGCTGGCGCTATGGGGCAAAATCAGTTTATGCCTACGTCATTTTTAGCTTATGCAGTTGATGGTGATGGCGATGGTAAAAAGGATATTTGGCATAATCAAGTAGATATTTTTACTTCTATGGCAAATTATTTACAAAAAGAAGGTTGGAATGGTGAATTAACGTGGGGGCGTCAGGTTCAGTTACCCCCAAATTTTGACATGACATTAGCGATTCCAAAAAATACGGGTAGTCGTAAAAATTGGTTAAAAGCATGGGATAAAACTGAAAAAACGCTAGCCCAGTGGCAAGCGTTAGGTATTCGACGTACTGATGGAACTAACCTACCTAACGTTGATATTAAAGCGGCATTAGTTTTTCCGGATGATGAAAAAGGTCGTGCTTATTTAGCTTATGATAATTATAAAAGCTTAATGCATTGGAATTTGTCTTATTACTTTGTTAGCTCCGTTGGTCATTTATCTGATCGTATTAAATTTCCCCTTATTGATTAATTGATAAATTTGAAGAGAAATATGAGTAAAAACGATACAACTATAGTGCCTTTTTGGCAAAGTAAAACGCTAGCTGAAATGTCTAGAAATGAATGGGAATCATTATGTGATGGCTGTGCCAAGTGCTGTTTAAATAAATTTATTGATGATGACGATACAAATGAGGAAACAGAGTTACTGCCAACGGATCATTTAAAAGCGGGCGAAGATATTCATTATTCAAGTATTGCTTGCTATTTACTTAATGAAAAAACATGTCAATGTAGCCAATATGACAAGCGCACTACGTTAGTGCCTGATTGTGTTAAATTAACGCAAGACAATTTAGCTGATGTGTTTTTTATGCCGCCAAGTTGTACTTATCGACGTTTAAACGAAGGTAGAGGCATGCCTTCTTGGCATCCATTACTGCATAAAGGTAAAAAAACAGCCATGCATAATGCAGGCATGTCAGTGCGTGGTAAAATTGTTAAAGATGATGATGTATCACTTGAAGATTTTGAAGACTATATTGTTATTTGGCCTTTAAATGATATTGACTAATGGCTTAAAAAAAACGTTAATTTTTTATTAATATCGAATTGATTATGAATTCCAAACAACAAAGTCTGCTTTATTTACATAGCGCCGTATTACTTTTTGGTGGTACGGCTTTATTTTCAAAACTTATCGGCTTATCGGCACTAGATATTACTGTTTATCGTACTGTTGTCGCTGCCATTGTTTTATTTATTGTTTTAAATTTACAAAAACAAAAGATAACGCTAAATAGCGCTAAAGATTATGGGGTTGCTTTACTGCTTGGTATTGTAGTGGGGATTCATTGGGTTACTTATTTTTCCGGTATGCAAATGGCGGGTGTAACTGTTGGTATTATTGCTTTTTTTACCTATCCAGTGATTACTGTTTTTTTAGAGCCATTGTTAACCCGTTTTCTCAGTAAAAATAACGTAAGCAGTAAACCAAAACAAAAAGATATCTTTATTGCTTTTATTGTAATGTTAGGGGTATTTCTACTTATACCTGAAATAAGTTTAGGCAATCAAGTTACGTTAGGTATTGCTATGGGTATTTTATCCGCGTTTTTTTTTGCTTTAAGAAATATTCTTCATAAAAATTATTTTAGTCACTATTCTGGTCCTCACACCATGTTGTATCAAGCATTAGTCGCTTTTTTAATGCTATGTTTATTTGTTGAAGTGCCACCAACGGATGTGACTCGTGACGATTGGTTGCTTATTTTATTAGTAGGTGTTTTTTTTACAGCAATGCCGCACGCTTTTTTTGCTTCATCTTTACGTTATTTATCAGCAACAACCGCAGGGCTTATTGCTTGTTTACAGCCTTTATATGGTAGTGTACTGGCATTTCTATTATTAAGTGAACGGGTAGATATGTGGACAATTATTGGTGGAGTTTTAGTGATCAGCGCAGCACTATTTGAAACATGGTCAGTGAGCAGAGGGTAAAATACATACACCGTACCTGTTTAAAAATTTATATCAGACCATTTACAGTGATAAACATGCATTTTAAACATTTCCTTTTTTTTGATGCTTCAAATCTACTTGCAACTTTCTGTTGAGCTTACTTACTACTTTTGAAGTAAGTATTTTCACTGTATTTGATTTACCTTAGTTATTTCCATATTTGTGTTTAAAAATCATCTTATAAATGGTAAAACATTAGATAGTCTAGTCAAATTTATTATTTCTCAACTGTTTAAATTAAAGGTATTTTATGAACATTGGAATTCCCAAAGAGTCATTAATCGGTGAAAACCGTGTTGCTGGCTCGCCAAGCTCTATTAGTGCACTAATTAAGTTAGGCTTTACGATACAAGTACAAAAAGGAGCGGGTATTAAAGCAAGTTTTACTGACGACGAATACAGTGCTAATGACGCTCAACTCGTTAGTAAAAAGGCTTGTTGGCAAAGCGATATCATTTTAAAAGTAAACGCGCCAACACTCGATGAAGTTGCCTCTATGAATGATGGGGCGACTTTAATTAGCTTTGTCGCACCAGCGCAAAGCCCTGAGTTACTAGAAGTACTTAAAGATAAATCAATCACTACGCTAGCCATGGAAATGGTGCCACGTATGACGCGCTCTCAATCAATGGATGCGCTGAGCTCAATGGCTAACATTGCTGGGTATCGTGCGGTTATTGAAGCGTCTAATCTTTTTGGTCGTTTTTTTACCGGTCAAATCACTGCTGCGGGTAAAATGCCGCCAGCGAAAGTGATGGTTATTGGTGCGGGTGTTGCAGGTTTAGCTGCTATTGGTACTGCGGGTAGTTTAGGTGCCATTGTACGCGCTTTTGATACGCGCCCTGAAGTAAAAGAGCAAATAGAAAGTATGGGCGCTGAATTTCTTGAGCTTGACTATGAAGAGCCAGAAAATACTGGCTCTGGTGATGGTTACGCGAAAGAAATGAGCAAAGCGTTTATTGATGCCGAAATGGCGCTGTTTGCAGAGCAAGCCAAAGACGTTGATATTATTATTACTACCGCGATGATCCCAGGTAGGCCAGCGCCAAAATTGATCACTGAAGAAATGGTTGAATCAATGAAGGCAGGCAGTGTGATTGTAGATTTAGCTGCTGCAGGTGGTGGTAACTGTGAATGTACTGTCGCGGGTAAAGTAGTTGATGCCCATGGTGTTAAAGTGATTGGCTATACTGATTTAGTGTCTCGTTTACCTAATCAGGCCTCACAACTTTATTCTAATAATTTAGTGAATTTAACTAAGTTATTATGTAAAAACAAAGATGGAACGCTTGATATTGATTTTGATGACGTCGTCATTCGTAATATGACCGTGGTTAACGAAGGTGAAATTACTTTTCCACCACCGCCTATTCAAGTCAGTGCCGCGCCAACTCAAAAAGCAACCGTTGAACTGGTGAAAGTCATTGAAGAAGAGCCTGCTTCGCCAATTAAAAAATATGCCTTTATGGCAGTAGGCATAGCGTTATTTGGCTGGGTGGCCAGTGTTGCTCCTGCAGATTTCCTTACTCACTTTACTGTTTTTGTACTTGCTTGTGTTATTGGCTATTACGTGGTTTGGAACGTCAGTCATTCTTTGCATACACCCTTGATGAGTGTTACTAATGCGATCTCTGGCATTATTATTGTGGGGGCTTTATTACAAATTGGCTCGGACAATTTAGTGGTACAGATACTCGCCACACTAGCGACGCTAGTGGCCACTATCAATATTGTCGGTGGCTTTAAAGTCACTAGTCGTATGTTAAAAATGTTTAGTAAGTAGGGAATAGTATGGAATCTACACAAATAGCGTCTAATGGTTTCATTAGTGCAGCATACGTAATTGCTGCTTTACTGTTTATTTTTAGTTTAGCGGGTTTAAGTAAACAAGAATCGGCCCAACGGGGTAATTTATTTGGTATGGCAGGTATGGCTATTGCTTTACTTGCTACTATTATTGATCCACGCGTTTCTAATGTTTGGGTTATTATTATAGCGATGGTTGTTGGCTCAGGTATTGGACTGAGATTAGCGAATAAAGTTGAAATGACACAAATGCCTGAGCTTGTTGCTATATTACATAGTTTCGTTGGTTTAGCTGCGGTATTAGTGGGTTTTAATAGCTATTTTGATGCAGGGCATAATGTCGTGGTTACGGCCACTCAGCATACTGCGATGAACATTCACTTAAGTGAAATTTTCATCGGAATATTTATTGGTGCAGTGACTTTCACTGGCTCTATTGTCGCTTTTGCTAAACTACGTGGAACGATAAGCTCTAGTGCCTTGATGTTACCTAATCGTCATAAAATGAATTTAGCCGCAGGTATTATCAGTTTTCTATTGCTACTAACTTTTGTGAATAATGGTGGTTCAAATACCGCATTATTTTTAATGACTATTATTGCGCTTGTCTTTGGTTGGCATTTGGTTGCTTCAATTGGCGGTGCGGATATGCCTGTTGTTGTCTCCATGTTGAATTCATATTCAGGTTGGGCTGCGGCCGCTGCTGGTTTTATGTTAAGTAATGATTTACTGATTATTACGGGTGCTTTAGTGGGCTCGTCAGGTGCTATTTTATCTTATATTATGTGTAAGGCGATGAATCGCTCTTTTATCAGCGTGATTGCCGGTGGTTTTGGCACCGATGTTGTGATTGATAATGACAAAGACTACGGTGAGCACACTGAAATTAATGCTGAAGCGGTCGCTGATTTATTACGTGATGCGAAATCTATTGTTATCGCGCCAGGTTACGGCATGGCTGTTGCGCAAGCGCAATACCCTGTTTATGAGCTGACTCAACAGCTAATCAAAAAAGGTGTACAAGTTCGATTTGCTATACACCCTGTGGCTGGTCGTTTACCGGGACATATGAACGTACTACTTGCTGAAGCAAAAGTGCCTTATGATATCGTGTTAAGTATGGATGAAATTAATGATGATTTTCCAGAGACTGACGTTGTGTTGGTTATTGGCGCGAATGACACGGTTAACCCCGCTGCTGCTGAAGACCCAACTAGCCCAATCGCGGGTATGCCAGTTCTTGAAGTGTGGAATGCCAAAGAAGTTATCGTTTTCAAACGCTCAATGAATACGGGTTATGCTGGTGTGCAAAATCCATTATTCTATAAGGATAATACTCAAATGTTGTTTGGCGATGCGAAAGAGACAACAGAACAAATATTTAGGGCTTTATAACAAACGCCTAGGTAATTTGTTAAAAATAAAAGCCTCAACAATAAATAATTGTTGAGGCTTTTTTGTTTGTCGTTCAAGCCTGATTCAATATTTAGGCTTTAACTAGTTTGAAAAACTCCGACAATTATAAACGTCTTTAGGCGATGTGTTGATTAAAGGCTGGTTATTCAGGAGAATGTGCTCTTGCATTCTCCAATACCATCACCCATGTAGCGTCCTTGTTACAATCCACAATATAGCATCAAACGTTTAATCTTGAGGTGGCTTGGGTATAGGTATATAATCCGGCTCTTTATTTTTATTTGTTTTTTTGGGTGATGTATGAGTGTTGATACAATTGGTTTATCGGCTGATTTATTAAAAGCGGTTAAAGCGTGTGGTTATAAAAATTTAACGCCGATCCAGCAGCAGGCTATTCCGATGATCCGGTCAGGTGCTGACTTATTAGCAAGCGCTCAAACGGGTACGGGTAAAACAGCTGCTTTTAGTTTACCTATCTTAGATGCCTTAGCAAGTAATGCTACTCCAGGGCAAACTATTAAGGCACTTGTCTTAACACCTACACGTGAATTAGCTGCGCAAGTTGCTGATAATATGAAAGCCTATAGCCAGTTTTTGCCACTGAAAATAGGTGTGGTTTATGGTGGCGGTAAAATGTCGTCTCAAACTAATCTATTAAAGCAAGGTCTTGATGTGTTAGTTGCCACACCAGGGCGATTAATTGAGCACTTAACTTTACGTAATATCGATTTATCACAAGTGAAACATCTTGTGTTAGATGAAGCTGACCGTATGCTTGATATGGGATTTTTAACGGATATAGAAAAATTGATGTTAGCAATGACACAAAAACATCAAACATTAATGTTTTCAGCAACTTATTCTAATAAAGTAAAGGCATTAGCTAATCAAATATTAACCACACCAAAAATTATAGGCGTGGCAAAACAAAATTCTACCTCTGGTAAGGTAAAACAGTCAGTTTACTGGGTGAGTGAAGTAAGAAAACGTGAATTACTATCTGAGCTAATTGGTGTCAATAATTGGCAGCAAGTGCTTGTTTTTGCAGGTACTAAAGAAAGTGCAAATATTCTTGCTAAAGAATTAAAACTTGATGGTATAAAAGCTGCAATTTGTCACGGCGATAAAACGCAGGGTGCTCGTAATAAAGCGTTAACTGACTTTAAAGAAGGTAAAGTACGTGTATTAGTTGCAACGGATGTTGCAGCGCGTGGTTTAGATATTGATAACTTAGGTTATGTTGTTAATTTTCATCTACCTTTTTTAGCTGAAGATTATATTCATCGTGTTGGCCGTACCGGTCGTGCAGGAAGATCAGGTACTGCTATTTCCTTAGTTAGTCCGAAAGATGAAAAGTTTTTAGAGAATATTGAAGCACTTATTGAAAGAAAATTTGAACGTATTATCGTGCCAGGCTATGAATTAAGGCGTGATGAAGCATTCGAGCACCAACAAGTTGTTGATAAACGTGCAAGTAAAAACCGTTATCGTGCTAGCCAAGAAAAAAATCAAGCAATAGCAAAAAAGAGTACTAATCGAACATCACCTGCTCTTGCAGCCAGTAAAAAATACAATACAAAAAACAAGAAAAAGCGTTAGTGAAAGAAAAGCTAACAACTAACAAAGCAGCACCTAATGCTGCTTTGTTATCTATCACCACTGAAACCCCCTTTAATAAAAGACATGATTGTTGGTTTTGTGGTGAGCCTAATCAATATGTGTTTACTTACCTTAATGGCTTTGAACCTCCAACTTCAGAAAATCAATTTATTTCTCAATTATCGCTGCCAAGCTGTAAAGAGTGTTATCAAGTTGCTAAAAAATCGCTCATAAACGCTAAAAATGAAGGGCTCCATTTCTCTATTTGGACTATAAAGTCTGAGGTCAAACAGTATTTAGTAGAGTATTACCGTAAAGACTTGGCTATAGGTATTAATTGGACGAAAAAAGAACTAGAAGAAAGTGAATTTGAACAGGGTGATTTTGCTGGTTTTCAACGAAGTGCTTGGTTTATGTTTGAGTTAGCGAAGGCGAGGGTGAATTATATTAGTTGGCCCCTTATTGTTGATGGAATTACAGTACTTGATGAGTATTTGGAGAAAAGTTTTCATTTTGACGAGGTTGTCTATCCAAATGTTGAACAAGCTATGCGACATTACGCTGACACTTTTTTGTTAAATCTCGATTATTTTCGCTCAGTTTTAGAATTATTAGGCAATAATGATTTTGCTAAAGCGGTTAGATTTTGCAGATTATTAGTGGCTGCTACCACTTTTGAACGACAGCAAGCACTTCATCAGTTACGTAGGAAAGTAACATAGCTTAATGTTAATACATCAAACCAGACTTAAGTCGGTGGAGCTAAAATCATTTAATAGGTTGTTATTTGTTTTTATAATGGAAAGGTTATTCTCTATAATCCAAGCCTTGTCTAAATCATTTTTTGTCCTACTGAAACCTATCTTATGAATAGTTATAGGTATAAAGCTCTATCTGCCCGTTAAAATTTTTAATACTGTAAACGAATGGAACGATGATGTTGTATTGTTAATTATATTCAATGTTTGCATACTTTTGCCTCACTATATAGTAGCCTTGCTATGTGAGATAAAACTATTTATTGATAATCCTGTTAACTATTTTATTATTAGTTTATTTGGCAATGGTGCCTATCATTTTTAAGGAATATATGTGAACGGACATCTTGAAATATTAGCTATTTTATCTAGTGCCGTATTTATTGTATGGCTATTTCGTCGCTTAAAGTTGCCTGCTATTTTAGCTTATCTTGTGGCAGGTATGTTAGTGGGTGAACATGGTTTAAATATAGCTCAAGACCAAGTTGATTATGATCATTTTGCTGAATTGGGTATTGTTTTTTTATTATTTACTTTGGGTTTAGAGTTCTCTTTACCGCGTTTGATGGCAATGCGGCATTTAGTGCTTGCTGTGGGAAGTTTACAAGTTGGTATATCCTTATTAATTTTTACTATTGCCAGTATGTTATTTGGCCTTAGCTTTGAATCCGCTTTTGTAGTTGGTGGTATTTTAGCCTTATCTTCTACTGCTATTGTTATTAGACAACTGAGCGAAACAGGCGCAATGAAGCGTAAATCAGGTCAATTGTCGGTCGCTATATTATTATTTCAAGATGTCGCAGTAGTGCCACTACTGATTATTATTCCCATGTTAGCACTAGACAGTGATACTTCTATGATTTGGGCTTTAGGTATTGCGATCCTTAAAGGTGTTGTGGTTGTCACGTTATTATTATTTATCGGTAAATGGTTGTTACCTAAAGTGTTCAATATTATTGCTCAAGTAAGAACGGATGAACTTTTTGTTTTAACAACACTTTTAGTTACCCTATTAGCCTCAGCAATTACACAATGGTTTGGTTTATCTATGGCATTAGGCGCTTTTTTAGCGGGTATGATGCTAAGTGAAAGTGAATATAAACATCAATTAGAAGCAGATATTAGGCCTTATCGTGATATTTTATTAGGTTTGTTTTTTATTACTGTCGGTATGAAGCTTAATGTTGCTTTATTAGTATCATCACCTCTGAGTCTACTCGCCATCATGCTTAGCTTTATGTTAGTTAAAGTTATAGTGATTAAAGTGTTAGCCATACGTGCAGGCGAATCTCCAAAAGATGCTTGGGCATCAGGACTAATTTTGGCTCAAATGGGTGAATTTGGTTTTGTACTTATTGCCCTTGCTAATCAAGTAAAATTATTGCCAAGCGATGTGTCATCAATGTTACTTGGTGCGGGTGTTATCAGTATGGCTATTACACCGTATATGATTGACCATGCTCGCTCATGGTCACTCTTTTTAAGTCAGGAAAAATCGACTGCTACTGATGACTTAGAACAATTGCCAGAAAATGAAAATTTGAAAGATCATGTGATTATTTGTGGTTTTGGCCGAATAGGTCAAACGGTTAGTCGTTTCCTAAAACAAGAATTAATTGATTTTGTAGCCATTGATATTGATCCCCTGCGTACCCGAACAGCTCGTGAAGCAGGAGAGAATGTATTATTTGGGTCATCAAGACAAACAGAACTGCTCAATGCCGCGCACCTATCTCAAGCTAAATTAGTAGTGATCGCGTTTGGTGAAGATAAACAGTCATTGGAGGTTATTCAAAAAGTACGTTCTTTATCACCTAATGTACCTATTCTGGTACGTACACGTAATGATGATCATTTAGATATGTTGTATGATGCGGGTGCCAATGAAGTGGTTCCAGAAAGCTTAGAAGGCAGTTTAATGTTAGTTTCACAAGTGCTATCACTTACCGGTGTGCCATTTTCTCGCATTATGCGCCGGGTACAAAAAGAGCGTAAAAACCATTATAACCATTTACATGGTTTCTTTCAGGGAGAGCATACTAATATGAGTCCTGAAGCCATTGATCGAATTGAATTTGCTCACGCTATTTTAATCAATGATGATTCTTTTGGCTGTGGTAAAAGTATTGAATCATTAAACCTTGATAAACGGAAGGTTAAAGTTATTGCTTTACGCCGTGGCGATATTGAATGTGAATCACCTGAGGATAACACTATTTTACAAAATCAAGACACCTTGATTATTCGTGGAAAGCCAAGAGGAGTAGAAGGAGCAGATAGGTATATACAAGAAGGTATTTAATCATTTGCTTATTTTTGCTTATTTTTGATGTTTGGTAGCAGGATATAAATTTAAAAAATATTTAATTTTATTTTCTTGTTCCATAGCATCTTCAAATCCTAGTTTTATTAATTCAGCACAAAAGTTTTTCTCAAATAATAGATAGCTAATAATACTTGATTCAGAATCGCTATTAATACCCGCACTACGTAACAATAGCCGAACAGGTAAAGGTAAATCATAATAGTAATTGAGTGCTATGGCATTAAAATCATGACTTGGATTAATAATAAAACTGTCGATATGTTTCAAACCTTCCATATTATCTTTTTTGCTTTCTGGAATTAACTTTAGTGTCTCATTAATACGTACCATTCGCTCTAAATCACTATTCATAGTATCGGAAAATATGGAGTCTAGCAGGTGACCGGCAATTGTTGCTGCTGTGGGTGGATGTGGGGTATTCTCATTAGCATGTAAGGGGACTTTAGGTTGATCTACACCTATAACAAATATGCGCTCAGCACCCAAATGAATAGCAGGGCTGAGGGGGGATAATTGATGTACTGATCCATCACCAAAATATTGATTCTTTATTTTTATTGATGGAAAAACTAATGGAATGGCCGAAGATGCCATTAAATGTTCGCTATTTAGTTGAGTTGCTTGACCGCAACGCTTTGCTCTTTCCCATGGTTGAGTAGTATCTTCTGCTTGATAGAAACTAATCGAATTTCCGGTACTATAACTCGATGCAGTTACTGCAACGGCTGACAAATAACCACATAAAATATTGTTGTCAATACGTTTAAAGTTCATAACAGAGTTAAGTAAACTTCTGAGTGGCGCATTGTTCAATAAGCTACGAGGTGATTTATTAGCATAGTCAGCTTGAAAGCTAGCTAACATACCTTTTCCAATATGACCAAAAACGCCTTTGGTATCATTATGATAAATTTTTGCTGTGTCTAAATTTTTCCATATCCACTCTAGTTTTTTCACACCTAAATGAAAGCATGACGCGTAGCAACCTAAGGCGGTGGTATTGATAGCTCCTGCTGAGGTTCCAGATAGAATAGGGAAGGGAATACCATGGTTTCTCGGGATAAATTTGGCTATTGCGGATAATACACCCACTTGATAAGCAGCACGCGCGCCACCACCTGTGAGTACTAAAGCATTTTTACTGTCAACATAGTTACGTTTTTTAGTCATAGCTTATTGTTATAAAATTAAAATTTATTATTAATTACTCTAAGTGTATGAGATTTTTGATAACATCGCTAGCCTGAGCTTTGTTCAAGGTGAAATGAGTGTAAACATATTACGTATTTCTATGATGAAATGTGTGTGAAGGCTTAAGTTTTTTATGATCATTAGATAAAAATAGTTGTAAGTATAAAAAACCTTGAAGATCTTGACAACTTTATTCAAGAAATCCAAGGTTTTTTATGTTTACATTTAACAATACAAACAGCTATTCTTAGTGTCCTTTTTCTTGTGAAAGGTAAGCATTTGATACTTTAGATATAGGTGCTTTACCTAATTTATCACTAATGAACCACCCCGCTTGTAGGAGTTTTGTGAAATCGATGCCTGTTGTTATACCTAAACCATTAAGCATATAAACAACATCTTCAGTGGCTACATTGCCTGAGGCTCCTTTAGCATAAGGACAGCCGCCTAAACCGGCAATAGCACTGTCAACAACACTAACGCCCATCTGTAATGCCGCGTAAATATTGGTTAATGCTTGCCCATAGGTATCATGAAAATGCACTGCTAGCTTTTCTACCGGTACACGTGCGCTAACGGCTTGTATCATTTTTGTTACGCTAGCCGGGTTGCCAACACCTACAGTGTCACCTAAGGATATTTCATAACAGCCCATGGCAAGTAGTTTCTCAGCGACTAAAGCCACTTGCTCTGGCTCTATATCACCTTCATAAGGGCAGCCTAATACACAAGAAACATAACCACGTACTTTAATATTCGCTTTTTTAGCTGCTTCCATTATAGGGGCGAAACGCTCAAGGCTTTCTTCAATAGAGCAGTTTATATTTTTTTGGCTGAAGCTTTCAGATGCAGCGCCAAAAATGGCGACTTCACCTGCATTAACTGCCAATGCGGCTTCAAAACCGCGTAGGTTAGGTGTTAATGCGGCATAGGTAACGCCCTTAATACGATTAAGCTTCTCAAAAACTTCAGTAGAGGTACCCATTTGCGGCACCCACTTAGGTGAAACAAAGCTGCCACTTTCAATATAAGTAACGCCTGCATCGCTAAGTTTTTCTATTAAATGAATTTTATCCGCAGCACTAACTGGGATCGCTTCATTTTGCAGGCCATCTCTAGGACCCACTTCAACAACTTTGACTCGTTGTGGTAATTTACGTGATAACATAATTACTCCGACTCTTTATTAGTAGTTTCTTCTGCCGTAAAAGCGAGTAACTCGGCACCACCATCAACCATGTCACCTTCATGGAAGAATATCTCATCAATAGTACCGTTACTTGGTGCTTTGATAGTATGTTCCATTTTCATCGCTTCCATGATTACAAGCGGTTGACCTTTGTTAACTTGTTCACCAGATTTAACTAAAACACTAACCATTGTGCCGTTCATTGGCGCCACTAAACCACCATGATTGTCATCATCATCACTTTGGCCACAGTCAGGTAAAATATGGGTAAAATTAAATACCCCATTAGCTCTGTACAGGCTAATGGAATTTTCAAAGTGATTAAAGGTAGTTTGACTACGATGTCCGTTAACCGTTGCGACAATTGTGTCATCATTGTGTGGTGTGGTTAATATCTCGCCTTGGCAATCAAATTTTTCACCATTGATATTAATTGAATAATAAGCATCATTTCCTTGGCGCTTTTGTTCAACGGTTACCGTATATTCAATCTCATTGTGCGCTAGAACTAGGGTATGTAGATTAGCTTCATTTAGACGCCATGCACTAGCATTGCACCAAGGTGAATGTGGGTCATTACTTTCTTTCGCTTGTTTTTTTGCCTTGTTTTCTTTAGATAAAATAAGGAATAAAGCTGCTATAGGTAATTCATTTACTAACGGTTTTTCGTCGTTGTGAAAAATTAGGTCATAATTTTTTTCAATAAAACCGGTATCAATATCAGCTGCTTTAAAAGGGGCTGAGGTGGCTAAATTATAAAGAAAATCAATATTAGTGACTACACCATTAATACGATATTCACTTAATGCTTTGGCTAAGCGCTGAAGTGCTTTTTCACGATTCTCATCCCAAACAATTAATTTAGCAATCATCGGATCGTAATACACACTGACTTCATCACCTTGGCGAACACCGGTATCTATACGAACATGTTCGCTTTCAATTGGCGTTTTTAATAGAGTCAACTTTCCTGTTGCAGGTAAAAAGTCATTGTTAGCATCTTCTGCATAAATACGGGCTTCAAAAGCATGACCATTAAGCACAAGTTGCTCTTGTGTTTTTGGCAGCAATTCACCCGCGGCGACACGTAATTGCCATTCAACTAAATCTTGTCCACTGATCATTTCAGTAACAGGATGCTCAACTTGTAAGCGGGTGTTCATTTCCATAAAATAGAAAGAGCCATCAATATCAAGTAAAAATTCAACAGTACCCGCACCTTGATAACCTATCGCTTGGGCTGATTTAATCGCTGATTCACCCATTTGAGCGCGTAATTCTTGGCTCATACTAAAGGCTGGCGCTTCTTCAATGACTTTTTGATGACGACGCTGTACGGAACAATCACGTTCGAATAAATAAACCGCATTATCATGATTATCACAAAATACTTGTATTTCAACATGACGAGGTTGTGTTAAATACTTCTCAACCAACATGGTATCATCACCAAATGATGACATCGATTCACGTTTTGCTGCTTCTAAACCTTCATCGAATTCTGCTTCACTCCAAACTTGGCGCATTCCTTTACCACCACCACCGGCTGTGGCTTTTAGTAGTACAGGGTAGCCCATGTCGTCAGCTGCTTTTTTAATTATATCGCGTGACTGATCATCACCATGGTAGCCAGGCACTAAGGGCACATTGGCTTTTTCCATAATGTTTTTAGCAGCAGATTTTGAACCCATCGCTTCAATGGCTGCAACAGGAGGACCAATAAAAGTTATATTTTCAGCGGCACAGTTACGACAAAAGTCAGCATTTTCAGATAAGAAACCATAGCCTGGATGAATCGCTTGTGCGCCTGTTTTTTTGGCTGCAGCGATAACTTTATCACCTAATAAATAGCTTTCGCGAGAAGGTGAGGGACCAATGTAAACGGCTTCGTCGGCCATATGAACGTGCAAAGAATTTTTATCTGCATCTGAATAAACGGCAACGGTTAATACGCCCATTTGTTTCGCTGTTTTAATAATACGGCAGGCAATTTCACCACGATTTGCAATTAAAATTTTATTGAACATGTATTTATCCTTTATCCTTTATTCTTTTAGTATCGCTTCGTAATTCGTTACTCGAAGCTTATTTGCTTTA
>DPHE01000097.1:27705-31249 GCA_003521815.1 Colwellia sp. | reverse complement strand
GGCCAAGCTAATTGTCGCCTAATAGGATACTGAACTGACACTAGTATTCTATTGGACTTTTTATTTTTAATAACTCGTATATCCCAATGTTTTTTAGTTCAATAAAGCAATGACTTAATGGCATCTGATACCGTTAAAAAGTTAATTTTAGTCAAGCATAACTCAGCCTTTTTGAACTCGTTAGCGCGAATTAAATCTGTTACTTCATCCACAACTAATATCCGTTCTGTTTTGACTAATGCTAGTTTCTCTGCTTTTAATTCAATTAAATAGCTCAAACCAGTAGAGTCTATGACGTGGTCATCAACTGTAAGGATTAATTCTCGACACTCCAAAATAACATCACGTTCAGAGCCTAAGTAAACAAGCTCGTCATCACCATCCAGCTTTAAAATACATGGCCAAATAATCATAAAATAACGTCAACATCTTTTCTCTGTAGGCATCGTCCTCTTGGCTCATTACCTTCATGGAGCACAGTATCGGAATGCAGGAACTTTGCAGCTTCTGCTGAATCTTTCACCTTCGAAGCACTGCGTGCTAACATTTCTGATTCAAATTCAGTTAACACACTTTCTCTCAAGCCAGTTCCCCGCCATTGTGATCTGGGTCTACATCCTTTTGATATCCCACGAGCCAGCGCCAAGGCATCTAACAGCGCTTGATTGGCGCCCTGCCCTTTGAATGGACTCATAGGATGCGCCGCATCGCCGATCAGAGTCACCTGAGTCCCTTTCTCTAATAATTCTGATTTGAGTAGTGCTCGGTCATAAACGGGATAACCAGAAATCTGAGCTTCTAGAGTCGCCGTTAATATCTGCGGGATGGGATCGTGCCAATGACATCGTCGATATGCTTCTTCCTTGAGTGCATGAGGGCCTAGGGCACTCAATGCCTTAGCCTCTTCTTCTGGCATTGGAAAACTCAGTTGCCACATTACCGAATCTAACGTATAGGGCATCATGTATATGCGCTCATGGCCATTGGCAGTTTGGAATACTGTGGCCGAATCCAGCAAAGAGCACTCAAGCCCTCCAAGAGCTGCCAAAGGGCAAATACCTAAGATCACAATACAATCTAGGTAGCGTAAAGGGGTTATCTCCTCACCAATTAGTAATTGACGCACCGAACTACGAATACCATCGGCGCCCACCACAAGATCGGCCCTAGCGCTCATTATCTCCCCTTTACCTTCAACCTTAAAACTAAGTTGAACGCCTTCATCTTCGCATTTCTTTGCACTTTCTTTAA
This sequence comes from Colwellia sp., assembly GCA_003521815.1. Lineage (GTDB taxonomy): Bacteria > Pseudomonadota > Gammaproteobacteria > Enterobacterales > Alteromonadaceae > Colwellia. The sequence continues at coordinate 29,998 of DPHE01000097.1, read as the reverse complement.
AACCGACTAACTGATGCCCCCACTGCACCACATCATGCCCACCAAGTTGCTTAAGCAAAGCTAAGCGCAAAGACTGCCGTGAAATATGTACATTTCTTCGCTTCAATGACGCTTTTATATTTGACGGTAACCACTTTCTGATCCCCCATTCACCAATCACTTTACCTTCTGTAGTATGAACTACATGTCTTGTTGACGTCACGCCTTCTTCTAACGATAAAATGCCCAACCCTTCGATAGCTTTACTCGCTTGTTGCAAAGTGAGTCCATAACCTTGAGATCTTGCATCAAAGTCGCTGTCGCGTTCATAAAGTGTAAAAGGGATACCACGGTGCATACACGCTATTGCCAGAGCGACTCCGCCTATACCACCGCCAATAATTGCAACATGTGGGTAGTTTTCTGTATCTGCGATAGGATGGCTAGTAGAATGAATCAAGCCAGAACCACAACAGTTCAAGCAATCATAGAGGTGACCTTGAGGACGAACGGGTGGGGTTCCTGCATTAGTCGTTTTTTCAAATTGGTCTAATTCTCTCTGGTAGCGGAGTCGCACTTTCTTGCGGAGCCTCATATTTCTTTTGCCGCGCCCCTGACATACCTGACAAGTAGCCCAGTTATCCTGTTTGTTTTTCAACTTTTCACAACCTTTAACTTATCCATATTTCATCTAACTTTCTATAATAGGCATCTTAACCGATACTTAGGGTGCTAACCTATCTCCAAGGTATAAATATAGAATAACACACCCAAGCAACCAACTTTACTATGTAATATTTGTACAAATCATTTATATTGGCATCGCTAAATTGACGACAAGCTTGAGGTGTGATTATCGAGAAGATTAAGCTTAATTAACATAACCATTACTAATAATAAAACTAAGTAATATGTTACCTATAACATTAATTCGAGTAACGCTTGTACGTATATTTCATTTCTAGTCGATGTATTGTAATAATATTAATAGAATTCTTTGACTTACATTAGATATGGTGTTTATATTCTAGTTAGTTTGATGGTCACAGCTCAGACTCAGAAAAATACACGTTCCGTTTTTTCATAAGTAGAATATTATTAAATTATAAGGAGTTTTACCATGCTTCACTCAGTTGACTTGCGTGATTATATGATTACTAACCCAATCCAGGTGAAGGATAATGCCAGTTTATTTGATACGATGAAAATCATCATAGACAATAAGGTATCAGGGGTATGTGTGATGAATAATAATACCCTAGTGGGTGTACTTTCAGAAATGGATTGCTTAGCCGCGATACTCAAGGCCACTTACAATGGCGTTGGTGTTGGTTTGGTAAATGAATACATGACTAAAGAATTAGTGGTCGCTCACCCCAGCGATGGTATTATAAATGTTGCTCAAGACATGTTACTCAAAAATCAACGTCGTCGGCCTGTCGTTGAGAATGGTAAGTTGGTCGGGCAGGTTTCTTGTCGGCAATTACTAGCGGCGGTTAACAAATTTAATAAGTAGATTGTGCTCCCTATTTACTACCAAAAATGGATTACTTGGTTAGGAGCCAACCCATTTTGGCGTTCGCATTATTAATTATATTTCAACCATAAAAAAAGCCAGTATTTAAATACTGGCTTTTATAAATAACAAGCCCAAAGTCAGCTTGTTTTTTAATCATCAATTACTTAGCAAGTGTAGATGCTTCAGTCACAGAATCTTTAACTAGCGTAGTTACTTCTTCAGAAGTTCTAGTTACAACATCATAAGCTTCTTTAGCTGATGCAGAAACTTTTGCTTGAAGTGCTTCAGTGAAAACTTTTTGTGATTCAATCGCTGTTGCTAAATCCGTTTGCGCTGATAATGCTTTAGTTTGAGCAACGCTATCGTTCATGATTGTGGTAATTAATGCAGCTTGTTGATTGATTAATTGCTCAACCGTTTTAGTATTAATTTCTACAAGACTGTTAAATGGCTTCATCGCTGAAGAAAACTGCTCTACATTGTTGAATGATTTCATTGCAGTATTAAATTGCTCAGTTAATTGTGTAAACATAATAAAATTTCCTTTTGTGATGCTGCGTCGCAGCAAGTTGATTTGAAGCTAGTATAATCGGTCAAAAGATGGTCGTCAATGTTTTTTTTGCTGCACCGCGTCAATTTACCAAAATTACAACATAAGCACTTGATAATAAAGTAATAATTAATAAAAACCCTCAAAAACTGAAGGTTTTCGTATTATTAAAAACATCAGTTACTTTTTAGGCTCTGCTTTCACTGCCGCTTTAGGGGCTGCTTTCACTGCCGCTTTAGGAGCTG
>DPHE01000097.1:21648-27452 GCA_003521815.1 Colwellia sp. | reverse complement strand
CTGTTTTCACTGCCGCTATAGGGGCTGCTTTCACTGCCGCTTTAGGAGCTGCTTTCACTGCCGCTTTAGGGACTGCTTTCACTGCCGCTTTAGGGGCTGGCACAGACTTATCTTGAATAAGTTCTTGTGGAACAATCACTTGATTTTCAACTGCGGCTTGGCCCGTCATAGTTGAAAATACTGAAAAAGAATCGTTCAGAATAACACCTGCGTCTTTTTGCGCCTGGGTAAGAGTTCCAGATGTTTGTTTAATCGTTTCAGTCAATTGACTCTGTACGTCGGCATTAAATTTTGATTGTTCGGCGACAAAATGAGTAATATCAGTAGTGGCTGTCATATTTTGACTAAACAAAAGACTATCATCAATCAAACTTGTAATGAATAGTCCTTGTTGATGAGCAAGAGTACTTGCTGTTGATATATTTAATTCAACCAATTTATCCATTGGTTTTAATGCGGTCTGAAATAACTGTGTAAATTGATTAAACATGCACTTCTCCTAGAATTTTGCTGCTTAGCAGCATTGCTTGGTGAGAATTTAATCAATTTTTCAGTGTGGAGTCAACCATTATTTTGTTGCGGTGCAACAAAAGTTTATTTTTTATCCTTAGGGACCTTGAATTTATTCCACATATTCATGTTTTGTTCAACAACACTGCTAAACAAACCGAATGGAGAATTTTTATTAATACCACTGCTTAATTTTAAAATATCGTCTTGGTGTTCAATGAAAGCGGAAAGGCTTTGCTCAAGAAATTGCTGTAAATAGTCTTGATTATCATTGCCATAAAAACAAATTAATCGCTTCAACAAGGTATTCGTTAATAACGATTGTCGCTCACTGGTTTCTTCTTCACTTATAATTTGAATCAAAATACTACGCGTTTTATCTTCATCTGTTTTTGAATCAACTATTTTAAACTCTTGATTAGTAATAACTAATTCTCGAATATAATCCAAGTTTACATAATGACTTTTTGTTGTATCATAAAGACGGCGATTAGGATATCTTTTAATTGTAATCAACGGCAACCTCTGTTGGTAATGAATATTTACTTGCGCTTGGGTACTAACAATTTAGAAGAAGTAGCCTTATTAATCAGTATAACAGACATACTACCCATAAAAAAAGCGACCTTTTAGTCGCCTTTTATTTTAACTATCCAGTTAACAGGGTAATCACCAAAAAATAGGGTAATTAACTGCTACGAAGACTAAATACGTTTTCTAACATAACTGCCAGGGGCCGCTTCAATAATTGCATATTTTTTAGAACCCTGTTTACGTGCTGCTACTTTTTTACCTGACTGAGGAACAACCCACTCTTCCCAATCTGTCCACCAAGAACCTTCTTTTTTGGTGGAACCTTCGAACCAATGTTCCGCTGAGTCAGATAGTTCGTCATTAATCCAATGTGGGTATTTACCGTGATCTACGGAATTAATCACACCGGCTAAATGGCCTGAGCCAGCTAAAACAAAACGGGTTGGTCCAGAAAGCGCCTTAGCTCCTTTGTACGATGCCTGCCATAAAACAATATGATCTGCAATTGTTGCTAAGAAATAACTGGGTGTTTCAATTTTACTTAGCTCAATAGGAACGCCCTCAACTTCAACAGCGCCATCTTTTATCAAATTATTCTCTTGATAGGTATTTGTCATATAAAAATCAAAGGTTTCTGCTGGTAAGTTTGATGAATCACTGTTCCAGTATAAAATATCAAACGGCGCAGGGTCTTTCCCTTTGAGGTAATTATTCACAAAATAAGACCAAAACAGACTATTTTCACGTAGCATGCTAAACGCTAAACCAAGCACACGACCATCTAATATGCCTTTTTCATTAATATCCTTTTTCAAGAAAGGTATCATTTTTTCAGAAAGGTAAACGCCTATTTCACCCGGCTCTTCAAAATCTAGTAATGTTGTTAAAAAGGTCAATGAGTTTATTCTCGTATCACCTTTTGCCAATAAGTATGATTGGGTTGTTGCTAACAACGTTCCACCAATACAATAACCAACAACATTTACTTTACTCGATTTAGTTAATTCTTCAATAACATCAAGTGATGCGATTGGACCTTCTTTCATATAATCATTAAAGCCTTTATGAGAAAGTGTCTTGTCAGGATTTACCCATGAAATGACAAATACCGTATGACCCTGACCTACAGCCCATTTTATCAGCGATTTCTGTTCATCCATGTCTAAGACATAATATTTATTAATAAAAGGTGGGATAATCAGTAGAGGAACTTCATTGACCTTTTTAGTGGTGGCTTTGTACTGTAAAAGCTGTATTAAGTCATTTTGATAAATCACATCACCTGGGGTATAAGCTAAATCTTCCCCTAAAGTAAACGCATCAACGTCAGTTTGACTAATTTTAAGGGCATCAGCAGGACTTTGTTTTAAGTCTTGCATAAAGTTTTGTAACCCTTTAATGAGGTTCTCGCCTTTAGATTCTAATATATCTCGACAAACTTCTGGGTTAGTTAATGCATTATTGGTTGGGGAAACAGAACTAATATACTGTCGAGTATAGAACTTAACTTGCTCTTCAGCTTTTGGGTCATCGAAATGCAAACTATTAACTGTTTCTTGCATCATGTTCGAATTTAAAAGGTAAGATTGTTTTAAATAGTTAAAAACAGGATTTTCTGACCATTCACTGTCTTTAAACCTTCTATCACTTCGTTCTTCAGATACCACAGGGTCAACTTTCGAATCTGGATTAACTTTCTCTCCGAGTAATGCTTTAGTCGCATTTTGCCATAGCTCAGCTTGTTGAGTCATAAAAGCCATTTGTTTACTAAACAACTCCGCAGTATCAACTTTAACCCCTTTAGATAAAAGTTCAGTTAACTTTTCTGAATCCATCATTGAATTTAAGCTATCATTATCAGAACCACTTAATACCTGTTTGACCATGGTGTTAAATACATCTGAATATTGCTCTAAAAAATCACTGACTTCTTTCTGATGGTTTAATTCCATAATATTTCCTTGTAAACTATCTGGTTGTAATTAATTTATTCTTAACGTAACCCAAAATTAAAATCTTTATTATTAATTAAAAAAACCACAAAAAATAACAAAAAATAACAATAACATAAAATCTTATTTGATAATTATCTATTTTAACAGCCTTGCATCATGCTTGAATGTTAACATATAGTGCGTACCTATATGTAGTAAATACTCTAGATGCATTTATTTTTGACGCAGTGCAGCAAGGACTTATTGACCAAAATGTTTTTGGTAGGTATACTCGTACTAAGTCTAAATGCTGCGCTGCAATATACAGCCAGTAAAAAGAAATAGGAACCTTGATGAACGCTAAAAATGAAATAGGAACCTTAATTAACGCTAACGTAAACTAATCAGCCTGTCATATTGGTGTATTTGCCTCTTTAAAATATTCTATAATCAATACAATGGAGTAAACAAGTTGAAACTTTATCTGAAGGATAAAACACATGATGTATCAAAGTTACGATCTATATAGTCGCTCCGCCGAAATGATGAATGGTTTTATCGCGTTGAGTCAAACATTAATGAATAACCCCTACAACCCTTATGCAAAGACCTTACTGGGTAAAAGCATTAGTGCTGGTCTTGATACCGCCTTCCATCACACTAAAGTTTACGATAAACAACCTTTTGACATTACAAGTACAATAATTGATGGGAAATCTGTTGCTGTTACTGAAGAAGTTATTGCAGTAAAACCTTTTTGTAACTTAATCCACTTCAGACAAGATACTGACGTTCAGCAATCCAAACTTTTTTTGGTTGCTCCTCTTTCTGGTCACCATGCAACATTGTTAAAAGCTACAATAGAACGTTTAGTTGCAGACCATGATGTTTACATTACTGATTGGCTAGATGCTAAAAACGTTCCATTATCTGAAGGGACCTTTGGTTTTGATGATTACGTAAGCTATCTCATAGATTTTATGCAAGAAATAGGAGAAAACACTCACATACTGGCTGTTTGTCAACCTACGGTTCAAGCTCTAATAGCAACCGCTGTAATGGCTAAAGCTAAAGATCCTTGCACACCTAAATCGCTTACGTTAATGGCGGGCCCTATTGATACAAGTATTAATCCTAACGACCTCAATAGATATGCCAGTGATAAAGATTTAAGCTGGTTCGAAAATAACGTCATTATGACAGTGCCTAATCGTTATCCTGGCGCCGGCAGACAAGTATATCCGGGCTTCATTCAATTGACCTCTTTTATATCTATGAATATAGAAAGCCATATCAAGAAGCACAATGATTATATTAGCCATGTTTATCATGGAAAAGAAGAAAAGAGAGCAAGTCATCGTAATTTTTATGATGAATACTTGGCCGTATTAGATCTTAATGCTGACTTCTATATAGAAACCATCGACCGTGTTTTTCTTAATCAAGATTTAGCTAATGGTAAAATGACTTACAAAGGTGAACTAGTTGATTTATCTGTAATAAAGAACACTCCATTACATACCATTGAAGGGAAAAATGATGATATTTGTGCATTAGGGCAAACCGAAGCAGCGCAATCTTTATGTTCTAATATTCCAAAGCAAGATAAGTTGCATGAAGTTTTTGATGGTGTGGGTCACTATGGTACTTTTAGTGGTTCTGCTTTTCGTGGCAGAATAGCACCTAGCGTCACAAAATTTATTCAAAAATATAACTAAATATCTTGTGAGATAAATAGTTTAATAAAAAAGTAGGCTAGATAAAATATGCCTACTTTTTTGTGCCTGATATAGTCAACGCAACTATCTTGCGACCCAACCACCATCTAATACCATAGTCTGTCCTGTCATATTTTTAGCGACATCACTCGCTAAATAACTGACTGAACCACAAATTTCTTCTATATCAATAAACGCTTTTTTCGGCATTGGCGCCAACATAATATTATTGACCACTTCCTCTTCAGAAATCCCATGCTCTTTAGCGGTATCTGCAATTTGTTTCTCAACTAACGGTGTTTTTACATAAGCAGGACAAATAGTATTGATCGTAATATCTTGATCACCCGTTTCTAATGCAATAACTTTAGAGAAACCTATAATGCCGTGCTTCGCCGCAACATAGGCACTTTTGTATGGTGACGCAACTAAACCATGTAATGAACCAATATTAATAATACGACCAAAATTATTAGCTCGCATTAAAGGCAAGACCGCTTTGGTCATCATTGCAGGCCCAACTAATAGTACATTGGTAATCAATTGCCATTTATCTGCTGGAAATTCTTCTAATTTAGACACATATTGAATACCTGCATTATTTACTAATACATCGATGCGGTTATTAAATTCATCGGCATGAGCAATAACATTATCAATATCAGCTTGTACGGTGACATCCAGTTTGAACGCTAAGGCATCTCCTCCGGACTGGTTAATACCTTGCGCTACTTCTTGAGCCACAGTTAAATTAATATCACTAATCAGGATTTTATAACCTTGATTGGCTAAATCCTGTGCTATTCCTAAACCTATACCACTGACAGAACCCGTTACCAAAGCTGTTTTTTTCTGTGTCATATTTTCATTCCATTAATTAATTGATTGTTTATATTTTAACAGAATATAACGATAGGTTGCTAATGTTAACTAAACACGGCAATTTTATTTTTTGAGTACGCGCTTTTAACGTAATTAAGCCATGTGAAACACAATATAATAAAAAACGATTACATATAACAAAAAGATACACAAAAAGTATGAGGCTATTAATTGAGCAGCTATCGAGTGCAAAAGCAACTGAACTTATGATATCTGCCAATTCAAC
>DPHE01000097.1:793-21309 GCA_003521815.1 Colwellia sp. | reverse complement strand
AAGGAGTATAATTATGGGACGTATTGCATTAGTAACAGGCGGAACACGTGGAATAGGCGAGTCTATTAGCGTTATGTTGAAAGAGAATGGTTATACTGTAATAGCGAACTATGCTGGTAATGATCAAGCAGCTCAAGAGTTTACAGAGCGAACAGGTATCCAAACATCTAAATTTGATGTCAGTGATTTCGACAGCGTAACTAAAAGTATTAATGATATAGAGTCGACAGTTGGACCTATCGAAATTCTTGTAAATAATGCCGGTATTACAAGAGATGGCACCATGCACAGAATGGACTTTGATAAATGGAATAAAGTGATTCAAACTAATTTATCTTCTTGTTTCAATACCTGTCGTGCTGTTATTGAAGGTATGAGAGAACGCTCATTTGGACGTATTGTAAATATAGGCTCGGTGAATGGCCAAGCTGGCCAATATGGTCAAGTAAATTATGCAGCAGCTAAATCTGGTATCCATGGCTTTACTAAAGCATTAGCACAAGAAGGCGCGGCGAAAGGTATTACCGTCAATGCGATTGCACCAGGTTATGTTGCAACAGATATGGTTCGTGCTGTACCTAAAGACGTTTTAGCAAAAATTGTTAAAACAATACCAGTAGGACGTTTGGGCGAACCAGAAGATATTGCTCGTTCTGTATTATTTTTAGTAGCTGATGAAGCAGGTTTTTGTACTGGCTCTACCTTATCTATTAATGGTGGTCAGCACATGTACTAAATATAAAATTATCGCATGATAACTTTATATTATAAACGTAGATGAGTAATCATCTACGTTTATTTATTTATTAGTGAAGTTACTTTTAATAGAAAATTTTAGATTAGTTTTTCAAATTTACTTTAGGTTTAGCTAAATAAAGAAAGTAAGCTGAGGAAATACCTGCCGAAGCAAAGATCATACACATCACCATTATTTGATACCTTGCAGCAATAAAAGGTGATATTCCCGAGAGAATTTGCCCTGTCATCATACCAGGTAAAGAAACAATCCCAACGGCTAAAAGTGCATTTACATTGGGGATCATTGATGCTTGAAAAGCAGTATTTCGAGCCTGTTCATAACTAACCTTGTTATCCAATTCAGCGTAAAAACGTTCACCTGATAAGCTAATACTGTTCATACTACTAGCGAACACCATACCAGCAAGAGGAATAAGTGTTTGTGCATGATACCAAGGAGATAGTTGTAAAACACCTTGGGTGATGATAAGTAATGTTAAAATACCACTAACTGAAGTAGCCAATACCGCACGTTGGAAAAGTTGTCGCTTAGGTGCTTTGATATTATTTAATGCTATCCAACTAGAAAATATCACCATAATAATCAATAATAGTAAAACTAACCACGCACTATTTGACTCAAATATATATCCGAGAAAAAATCCTACTAACAATAGTTGTACCAACATACGAACCAGTGCGTGTAGTGTTCTTTTTTGTGGTAATGCCCAACTAAACTGAATAAACAAGACCACTAAAACTGGGATAAAAGCTAACGCTAATTGTGGTAATTCAATTGTTGAGAGTGTTTTTTCAAGCATGAGTGCTTATTGATTTTCAGTTATAAGTTGGTCAGCAACAGTCATGTTGGCTACCATTAATTGTACCGTACGTTTACCACGAAACTCATTAACATCTAATCGATAAGCTAAATGTACTTTTTTTGCTTGTGCATTGGGCCACGCCTTAACATCAATATTAAAGGCGATACCATCAAATACTTCACCCTGCTTTTCTACCATCAGTTTAAGGTGTTTTTCGCCAACAATACGTTGCTGCACCAAAGTAAAAATATCATCAAATAATGGCTCAGGAAAGTTTTGTCCCCAAGGACCTGCTTCTCGTAGCTGCTCAGCAAACGTTAGTGTTAAATGGTTAATTGCCAACTCACCATCTGATAATATAATACTCTGTAAATCTTCAGCTTTGAGCCATTTCCCTGCTAAGTCATTAAATAACCTTTGAAATTTTTCAAAGTTTTTGTGTTTGATTGACAAACCAGCCGCCATTGCATGACCACCAAATTTGAGAATTAAATTGGGGTTCTGACTATCGATATGCTCTAACAAGTCACGAATATGCAGACCGGGAATTGAGCGAGCTGAGCCTTTAATTTCTTGCTGCTCAGCCGTAATTGAGTCATCGTCGCTACCTTTAGCAAAAACAATACAGGGACGATGAAATTTTTCTTTTAATCGCCCAGCAACAATACCAATAACACCTTGATGCCAGTCTTCTTGATATAAGGCGATAGCATTAGGTAAGTTATCTACTGAGAAATCAAGCTGTTTAAAAATAGTTTCCGCTTCAGCTTGCATGCCCTGCTCTATTTCGCGGCGTGCTTTATTTAAATCGTCAAGATCTGATGCCATAGCACGGGCACTTGCTAGATCTGGCGCTAGTAAACAATTAATACCATACGACATATCATCTAAACGCCCTGCGGCATTTATTCTTGGCCCTAAAGCAAAGCCAAAATCTGAAGCGACCAAGCGTTGTTGGTTTTTATTGGCAACTTCTATTAGAGCTTGAATACCAGGACGCGTTTGACCTGCGCGAATACGCTTTAGACCTTGGTCAACTAAAATTCGATTATTAGCATCAAGTGACACCACATCAGCGACTGTACCTAAGGCAACCAAATCTAATAATTGTGCAATATTGGGTTCGTTAATTTTGTGATCAACAAAGTGATTTTTATCTCTAAGATAACTTCTTAGTGCTAACATCAAATAAAAAGCAACACCTACACCTGCAAGTGACTTACTCGGAAATGGACAACCGACTTGGTTGGGATTAACAATGGCATCAGCCTTGGGAAGTTCATGGCCGGGCAAATGATGATCAGTGACAAGCACTTGTAAACCAAGCTCTTTAGCACGGTTTACACCAGCAACACAGCTAATACCATTATCAACGGTTACTAACAGTTGTCCATCTTGCTTAGCAGCAACCTCAACTATGTCGGGCGTTAAACCATAACCATATTCAAACCGATTTGGCACTAAGAATGAATGATTAACACTACCCATTAAGGTTAAGGCAACCATCATCAGCGCGGTACTAGTCGCGCCATCCGCGTCAAAGTCACCCACAATAATAATATTAGTATTATTAATTAAGGCCGCATGTAATAGCTGACAAGCATCATCCAAACCTTTTAACGCCTCATTATTAGTGGTTTTTTTTAAATTAAGACCCTGTAAATTACTGACTTTAAGCTCAAGTTGCTGCACAGATTCAACGCCTCTGCTAGCATAAATTTGCCTAATACTTTCGGGTATAGTGTTAGGTAAATGCTCAGTAGCCACTTTTTTGCGGCGAATAATTTTTTTATTCATAAATAAGTATTTTTAAATGACTTAATTGGACACTACAGCGTCTTTAATAATTGCTCTAATTGAGCAGGCGGTTGATAACCTGGTACCATCATACCCGTTGATAAAATAATAGCCGGTGTGCCATTAACACCCACTTGACGACCAAAATCAAACTGACCTTCAATCGGTTTATCACAAACATTATAATCAATACTTTTGCTATTTTTAGCATCGGTCATCGCTGCAGCAGGATCTTCACCACACCATACCGAGCGTAAGTCTTTAAAGCCATCAGTATAATTACCAAGACGGTCTTTAATACCCGAACGAGGATAAGCTAGATAACGAAAAGTGATACCACGCATATTGTAATCATCCATTTCTTTATGCATTTTACGACAATAACCACACGTGATGTCAGTAAAAACCGTCACTACATATTTTTCATCTTCAGCTTTATAAACGATCATATCGTCTTTAAATGTTTCCATGCCTTCTAAGCGTATTTTAGCTAAACTTTGTTCTGCTAGATCAGTTACCGCGTTGACTAAACTATAAGCCTTGCCTTGAATAAAGTAATTTCCATCATAGCTTGAGTAAAATAAGCCTTGATCAGTTATCAATAAAGCTATTCCTGGAACAGGCGTTTTTTCAACTTTAATAACCGTTAAGCCTAATTTAGCTTTAATTTTTGCTTTGAGGATATCAATATTTAATTGGGTGAGATCTAATTCTGCTAATGTAACGATGGTATTGGGTACTGTTGAGTTATTAGCAACAGCTGGCTCATTGATAGAGAAGAAAACACCCATTGCAGTAATGATAAAACTACTAACAATCAACACTTTTTTAAACATACTTTATTCCTAATTTTTTCCGTTAGCGACTATCTACCCGCTCTATTTGAAGATGCTCGTTTCAGTAAGCCTGAGCGACTCATAATCAGAGGAACGTGTATTTATCAATAATACTGACCGTTGTAACAACGATGAAATTACAATCGTTGTTGAAATTTTGCAACATTGAATTGAATTGTACTAAATGATTTTGTTAAAATCTTCAGTAATTATGTACTTCCACTGTTTTTAGGCAAACTTTAATGAAAATTGGTTTATTCTACGGCTCTACCACTTGTTATACCGAAATCGCAGCTGAAAAAATTCAAGCAGTCATAGGAGGTGATCTAGTTGAACTGCACAATTTAAAAGAGGTGGCGCTGGCTGACTGTCTTGATTATGACTTTATTATTTTTGGTATCTCTACTTGGGATTATGGCCAAATACAAGAAGACTGGGAATCTGTTTGGCTAGATATTAATACCTTAGACCTTAGCGACAAAACAGTTGCCTTATATGGTATGGGTGATCAAATAGGTTACACCGATTGGTTTCAGGATGCACTGGGTATGTTACATGAACAGGTAATAGCACAAGGTGCACAACTGATTGGTTATTGGCCAAATAAAGGCTATGAATTTGCTGCATCAAAAGCATTAACTGAAGACAACGAATTTTTTGTTGGTTTATCACTTGATGAAGACAATCAATATGATCTCAGTGAGGATCGTATCGATCAATGGTGTGAACAAGTTTTAATTGAGTACAGTGAAAAATAAAGCAGTAGATTATTCAACGCGATAATATAGTTACAGCTGTGATTAAAAGCACTATAATTATCGCCATCTATAGAAAACTCCCAACTTAGTGAAAATCCCTTATGTTTGAGCAATTTGATCTCGACTCAGAATTATTAGCCAGCGTTACAGAACTTGGCTATAAAAAACCGACCTCTATTCAAGAATTGGTTATTCCCCAAGCAATGCTAGGAAAAGACATTCTTGCTTCTGCGCCAACAGGCACAGGTAAAACGGCAGCGTTTTTATTACCTATTGCTCAACATTTACTAGATTACCCTCGTACACAGCCGGGTTTTCCTCGCGTATTAATATTAACACCAACACGCGAGCTTGCCATTCAAATAGGCCAAGACAGCGAACAAATAGCCAAGCTAACTAAAATTAAAACAGGCGTAATCACAGGCGGTGTAAATTATGGTAGTCATGATGATATTTTAAATAGTACAACTGATATTTTGGTTGCTACACCTGGGCGTTTGTTAGAGTACATTGAAAATGAACAATTTGACGCACGCGAAATTGAAATTTTAGTACTTGATGAAGCAGATCGCATGTTGGATATGGGCTTTAGTGAAGCCATAAATCGTATTGTTGGTGAAGCTCGTTGGCGTAAACAAACCATGCTATTTTCTGCCACATTAGAAGGCGCAGGGGTTATTCGTTTTGCTAAAGAAGTATTAACTGAGCCAGAGTTTTTAGAATCATCTCCGTCTAGAAAAGAAAAAGCCAAAATTCACCAGTGGTTACATCTTGCTGATAACTCAGAACATAAATTTAAGTTGTTAGTCAATATATTGAAACAAGAAGGCGTAGAGCGCATTGTTGTTTTTGCTAATAAACGTGAAACGGTACAATATTTATCAGGCAAATTATACAGTGAAGAATTACCGTGTGTTTGGCTTGAAGGAAAAATGCCACAAGACAAGCGTAATAAATCAATATCACGTTTCAAAAGTGGTGGCATAAAAATACTAGTTGCTACTGATGTTGCCGCTCGCGGTTTAGATATTGATGACATAACCCACGTCATCAATTTTGATTTGCCGCGCAAGGTTGATATCTATATTCACCGTATTGGTCGTACAGGCCGTGCGGGTTTAAAAGGTACCGCAATATCATTAGCTGAAGCGCATGACATGATGGTTGTTGGTAAAATAGAACGTTATCAAGATGAACGATTACAACGCCGCGTTATCGATGAATTACGACCGAAGCACAAAGAATCACGCGTTGCGAATAAAAAAGCGAAAGTAAAATTATCCACCGCACAAAAAAAAGCGAAAGTAAAAAAGCAGTCAAAGAAAAAAGTAAAAAAATCGAAAGCTAAATAATAGCCGATTAAAATAAAACTTATATATATCCAAACCACTTCAGGATGCGATTTGTAGGATGACTTGGGTATAAAAGCCAACACTTTAAAATTGTTGGCTTTTTTTAAATTAAATGACAATCCCCCTAATGTACTCCTGCAGATTCTTTACGTCATAAAATAACTTGCCTATACATTTACCAATGACATGATCTTAGTCTGTTCCCTTCGACTACTTCGCGCTCAGGGCGAATGGTTTATGGTTTGACTTGATCACTCAACTCACCCAAGCGGTACTAGTGCGAATCCCCCGTTTACCGTGAGCTCGTTTATCTTGAGCTTATCGAAGGGTCAATGGGCAGAAGGGCCTAATGAGCTAAAACACTGGTGAGATGGCATTCTTCTCAATAATAAATTTTTCCTGATTGCTCTACATAAACATGTAAAATAATATTGATGTGTTATAGCCATTGAAGAAGATACTAGCCAAATAAATCGCTTAATTTATCTTTTAGCTTATCCTTGGCTTTGTCTTGTAACTTTTTCTTTTGCTGCTTTACTACATCTGAATTTTTTAATTGATCTAAAGCATTATCGGTATCACCCAGTAACGCTTCAAAATTAACAAATTCAGCATTTTGCTGATTATTGAGTTGTAAACTTTTTACTAACTTTTTATTTAATCCACTATTTACCTGTGTTTTAAATTCAACTAGCTTTTTCGCTATTTGCTTCTTAAGAGCCCCTTTCATCACTTCATCCAATGACGATGAAATACCCCATTTAGGTTCATCAACTGCACCAACGACCTTTACATCAAGAGTAAATTCGTCTGTTGCTTTAAAAGTATCGAGCAAAATATCAGCAAATTTATTGTCTGCTTTACCTTGATAGCTGGCCTTTGTTAATGCAAAGTGGTTCTTACTTTCAAGATTGGTATTGTCAATACGGCTACTACCGATATTGTTATTGCCTCTATCGTTATCTTGCTTGACAGTAAAATTACCTGAGCCTGATAACCTGCCTTCAACAAGGGTTAACACTAGAGACTCAACGTCTGTTAATTGCCTGTTTTTCAGTGCTAACTGTTTTATTAACCACCGCCCTTCTCCTGATAAATCACCATTTTTAGTTACTTCAAATTGACTATCTATACTTACATCACCACCATCTGTTAAGTTAGTTGAACCAATATGCACTTTACTCGCTTTATTTCTATACCAATGCTGATTAGTTAGCTCTTTCGCGGTTATATCAAAATTACCTTGTTCAAGCACTATAGACAATTTGGCCTGTTTAATTAAAAAGTCTGGTAAAGGCGAATACTCATCAAAATGAATAAAACGTCCTTGCACACTTAATTGTGTTTGTGCCTCGTAATGGTCTGTATGACCACTATTAAAAAAAGGTGCTATACGCAGATAAAGCTTTTCTGCTTTTTGATAATAACCACGCGCCTGTTCACCAAATAAAATATGGGCAAAATCTTCCGTGTTAACATTATCTAATTGGTATTTACTTTCTATAGCCTGCCAGTCTTGCTTAGGCGCATTTTTCAATGCGCTAAATTTTTTGACAAGACGTTGTTTAGAATCTGAAAATTGTTTTTTCGCTTTTTTTAGTATGGCTTTATCAGCATTAAACTCTTTTTTAACGTTCTCAAATTCCGTTTTTACTTTATTAAAATCAGCTAGATTTTTAACTTTCATTTTGCTGATATTTTTTATCTTAATTTTATAAGCTGCTAAAGTTGCTTTACTTGGCAGTTTTTCTTTTAATGCGTGAAGTTTAAATTTTTCTGCATCGTAACTTGTTTGTAATTGCTCAGCAGCTTTTACCGTCAGTAAATTACTGTCATCAAGGATGGATTTAATATCAGGCAACTGTAAATCCATTGAGGGTAATAGGGATTTGTCTATTAAATGTTTTGATTCATCACTTTGTTTTTGACGATACACTTCACCAACACGGCTACGTTTAGTCATCAATTCAAGTTGTTCAACATCCAATTGTTCAATAATGGTTTTGCCTAAAAAATATTGCCAAAGATCAATACCGGCTTTACTTTGTTTAACGCTAAACAGATTATGACTCGGCTGCTCAGCATCAGTCGCTTCTAAATTATTAATGGTTAACACCAATGGTGAATATTGTAGCTCTACAGAGGCAATATTTACTTCAGCGCCAATCATAGTACCAACCACTTGCTCTATCGTTGATTTTACAAAAGTTTCAGCAAACAGATAGAGTAAAACAACCACTAAAAACATTACCGCAAAGAAACTAATTAACCCACTAAAACGAACGTAATTTTTCATGCTGTTTGCTGAACCAATATTATTAGTACTCATAACACACCACCTAATGAGCTACCTTGCCCTGAAAATTCCAAATACAAACGATAAAACTTAGAAGCTTTAAGGGCTTTGACTACCCGAAATTTTTCAAAAAATGTCATTATATGTTGTCGATAATTTTTGATAATGGTTTTGGAAATAAAATACAAAGGAATAGCGAGAAGGAAGCCTACAACGATCGCCCCCAAGGTATAAGTATTATGCCAGTGAGCGAGTTTAAACAGTGTTAATTGATAAAACATTGTAAACAAACCATTTAAGATACTCGAGGTAAGTAAATACTCACCTACAGCAACAATTAGAGGTATTAGTAAATAACTTAAGCCAGAAAAGAAGCCAACCGATAAAATAAAGCTACCTAAATGAACTCGGATAAACATCACAAAAAATAAAATAACGACATTATGTAATGTCAGTAATGGCGATAACCCAACGATAAAGCCTAGCACTATAGCTAAAGAAATTTGTCTAATGGAGCTTTCTGAATTAAGTGCTGAAAAAAGCTTGGCTAGTAATGTTAACATTTCAATTCCCTATGATTAATTTTCCGTGTTTATGGAGCCGTTGTCACCACACCCTTCAAGAAAAGGCAGCGATAAAGGCTAACTTTCGTGACTAGATATTAATGACTTGTCGCTCACTCCGTTATCATTCATTACTATTTATTTTACGAGTGAAAACCAATTCATTACCTTGGCTTAGATCACGGCTAAATTGATAACCCGCCAAATCAAAATCTTTGACTTGTTCAACCTTACTTATCTGATTCTGAATAATATATCGAGCCATTAAACCACGTGCTTTTTTAGCAAAAAAACTGATCATCTTATATTGACCATTTTTCCAATCTTTAAATTGTGGGGTAATAATCGTCGCGTTTAAAGACTTTTTATTAACGGCTTTGAAATATTCATTTGAGGCTAAGTTAATCAACACATCATCTCCTTGCTCAGCTAATGCTTGGTTCAACTCATTAGTAATAATATCTCCCCAAAATTGATATAAATTAGCACCGCGAACATTATCGAGTTTTGTGCCCATTTCAAGACGATAAGCTTGCATTAAATCAAGTGGTTTTAGTAAACCATATAGACCCGATAAAATACGGAAATGTTGTTGGGAAAAATTAAAATCATCTTCACTAAAAGAGTTAGCATCTAACCCTGAATAGACATCACCATTAAAAGCCAACACTGCTTGACGGGCATTTTCAGGGGTAAAAGGTAATGACCATTCACCAAATCGTGCTGCATTTAGCCCTGCTAACTTATCGCTTAACGTCATTAATGAGGCAATTTGATCTGATGAAAGTTCAAGGCAGCGCTCAATCAGTATTTCACTATGAGCAAGTAAACTTGCTTGTGTGTTTTTTGTGGTTGCTAGAGGGGATTCAAAATCTAATTTTTTCGCAGGAGAAACGACAAGTAGCATAATATTTATCTATTCTTTATATGGGTTACATTTTATCACATCACTATATCATAGGATAAATACAATCATACCAATGAAATTAATTAATGGTTCAACTTCATTGCAACATAAGTAGTACATCGATGTAGTACTTATGTTGCTTTAACAATAGCTGGCTTATTTGGATTGAAAGCAAATGTGTTATTGGATAGTTATACCATTTAAAAAGATCACTTAGTTAGCCTAACTGATATCATAGCGCATTATATGGTTAAACTTATCAGCACTGCGCTGCAAAAAATGATTATTTAAAAAAAATAGTAAATCTTAGTTAAAATGTCGTTTAAATACGTACTTTTAACTTTTTATGTAGTAGTATTTTATTAACTGAATTTATTCATTTTTATTTTTATTTTTATTTTTATTTTTATTTTTCCAAAATTCTAGGTACTGCCATGAAAAACTTACTTTCTCAACTGGAACAATTAAAGCAAATGACCACTGTTGTTGCCGATACCGGCGACATTGAAGCAATTGCTAAATTTCAACCACAGGATGCCACAACTAACCCTTCTTTATTATTAAAAGCCGCTGCATTGCCGTTGTATCAAACGCTATTAATTGATGCTGTAACATGGGCAAAAGCGCAATCAACAGATACTGAACAGCAAATTATTGATGCGGCAGATAAGCTATCGGTGTTAATTGGACTAGAGATTTTAAACACGGTTCCTGGCCGTATTTCTACTGAAGTTGATGCACGTCTTTCATTTGACACTAAAGAATCAATAACTAAAGCACACAAATTAATCGCTATGTACAATGAAGCTGGCATTAGTAATGATCGTATTTTGATCAAACTAGCATCTACGTGGGAAGGTATTAAAGCCGCTGAAGTATTAGAAAAAGCAGGCATTAATTGTAACTTAACGTTATTGTTTAGTTTTGCTCAGGCAAGGGCCTGCGCTGAAGCGGGTACTTACCTTATTTCACCTTTTGTTGGTCGTATTCTTGACTGGTTCAAAAAAGATACGGGTCGTAATGATTACCCTAGTGATGAAGATCCAGGCGTTGTCTCAGTAAAAAGCATTTACAACTATTACAAGAGCAACGGTTTTAACACGGTTGTAATGGGAGCTAGCTTTAGAAATATTGGTGAAATATTAGCATTAGCCGGCTGTGATAGA
Organism: Colwellia sp.; assembly: GCA_003521815.1. GTDB lineage: Bacteria > Pseudomonadota > Gammaproteobacteria > Enterobacterales > Alteromonadaceae > Colwellia. The sequence goes on along the minus strand of DPHE01000097.1, from coordinate 10,072 downwards.
CTAACTATTAGCCCACAATTAATGGATGAATTAGCCAACAGTACCGACACTATTGAACAAAAACTTAAGGCTAGTAACATTCAGCCAAGCCAAGAAACCCCGTTAACAGAAGCGATGTTTCGTTGGCAGATGAATGATGATGCCATGGCGACAGAAAAACTCGCCGAAGGCATTAGAAACTTTGCTATAGACCAAGTTAAACTTGAAAAGCAATTATCTGAAATGCTATAGCAGCTAATTTTACTTGGTTCTTATGTTCTTCATAAGAGTTGATTAGAAGCATCATTTTCGAAGTATTATGTCGAAGCAACATCGTATGCTTGTTATTCATAGGCGCGTAAAATTAAATATCCAAGCTAATTTTTAGCTTGGATATTTCTCAACTAGCACCTCAACTACAATAATTTTACGGCATAAACGTAAATACTCTTTTTTCTCGTTTAAACACTTTTACAATAGATGACACTTATAAATAGGCGGTTGATTTGTGTTTTTCAAAAAACATATGAGACTCGTTAGAATATAAATTCGAAGATGTTTAAGTGCCTGAGGTTTAATATTTAATGAAAAATTAAGTATCCCCTCCCAAAATTCAGTCTTGACAAGATTCAAACAAGCGTTTAACTTTCTAACCATCAGTATATCTACAGTGGTGTCTAAATGCCCAAAACCCTTATCAATTTTGTCCATGCGAATGGCTTTCCGGCAGGAAGCTATCAAGCTTTATTTAATTATTTACCAAAAGAATATCAAGTAATTTCCCATGAAAAATATGGCCATAATACACAATACCCCGTAGAAAATAATTGGCAGCCTTTGGTTGATGAGCTCATACATTTTGTCAAGCAACAACTACTCATCAATAATCAACAGCAAGTTATTAATGTTGGTCACTCTTTTGGTGGCGTTATAGCTTTTATTGCTGCTTGCCAACAGCCACAGTTATTTAAAGGTTTGATCATGTTAGATCCGCCTGTGCTAACGGGTAGTACTGCAATCGCAGTAAAACTACTTAAAAAAACACGGTTAATCGATAAATTTAGCCCCGCAGGTAAAGCCAAAGTTAGGCGCACACATTGGCCGCTAGGCACTGATATAGCTAGATTATTTGCTCATAGAGAATTATTTAAAAATTTTGATAAACGATGTTTAGATGATTATATTAGTCATGGTGTTATTGAACGAAATAATCAATTAGAGTTAGTTTTTTCTGCACATGTAGAAGCGGATATTTTTAGAAATTTAGCGGCAAACCTTTCTAGTTATAAAAACCAACTGAATGTACCTGCAAGTTTAATCTATGCAGATAAAACGGATGTTTTTCCTCATGTTTATTTTAAAAAATTTGTTAAGTTAAACAAAAAAATTAATCTTAAAGTAACCCGAGGTGGTCATATGTTCCCCCTTGAACGCCCAGAAGACACAGCAAAAATTATCGCTGACACAATAGCGCAGTTTGACCGTGTTTTGGTCTAGTCGTTATATTGCCAATTAAGCTCAGTGAAAACATTTTGCCATTGTTGATCAAACTCAGCTGTAATCGTTATCTTTTGCTTGGTTACAGGATGAATAAAGCATAAAGATTTGGCAATAAGCATCAAACGTTTAAAACCAAAATGCTCAATAAAAAATGGATTTTGTTTATTATCGCCATAATTAATATCGCCGAGAATAGGAAAACGTAAGTGCGCTAAATGCCGACGAATTTGATGGCGTCGCCCCGTAATTGGTAATAGTTTAACTAAAGAATAGCGAACACTATCAAATTTACCCAAAGCGATAGGTAAACTTGCCTGTTTAATGACTTGATAATAGGTTTGTGCTGATTGCGGCGCTTTATCACGACTGACATTTTTATCGCCGAGTTTGTCTAACTTTTCTTTAAGAGAATAATCTATCAATTCAGCTTGCTTAGTAATGGGCAAGTGTCCTCGTACTAAAGCATAATAGGTTTTGGTTAACTCTGTTTCACTATGTTCTTCACTTACACCACCGCTAACCGATTTAATAGTAAATGCTTCATTGAGTTTTTGGGCGACTTCCTTAGTTAAAGCAAACAATAATACGCCAGAGGTTGGTCGGTCTAATCGATGCACTGGATAGATATATTTCCCGATTTGATCGCGTACCAGTTGCAAAGCAAAATATATTTCATCTTTATCCATAAAGCTTCTGTGAACAAATAAGCCTGCCGGTTTATCTACGGCAACTAAATATTCATCTTGATAAAGAATAGTCAATACTGGCTTTTCAGGTATAACTTGATCAATCTCTACAGCATTACTAAAATCAGTCATCAAAAATTTTTCCCGAAAGTAAATCATCAAGTTGGCCAATAATATCCAGAAGCTTATTTGCTTTACTACCAAAAATTTTAAAGGATTCTTCTGCCATGGGTAATAGTAAAATTTCACCTGGTAAAGGCTTTTTTTTGTCAATTATTAGAGTCATACGTTCAATAAAAACAAACTGCAACCATTGTGCAAAAGTTAAGGTGTCATAATGAAAAGGCAATGTACTTGCTATTTTACATGGATTAGGTCGACGCTTTTGCCACAAAGTTACCGCCTTTAATTCTTGGATTAATTGAGTTAGTAATATCAATGTTTGCTGTGCTTTAGATAGTCTCATGTGATCTGAGTTAGGTTTATTTTGCTAGATGGCACTATTATCCTTATAATGGTAACTTAACACAATCCCCCTATTTATTTTCCTACAAGGCTTCAACAGTTTAACGCACCTATGAATACTATCGATACTATCTCACAACTTTTACACACGTCAAATTCTCAGTTTCGTATTTATGATATAGGCAGAAAAATAGAAAAAATATCAAAGGAACACTTTGAAAAAATCGAATTAAACCAAATGCCCTACCCTACACCATCACAAGGTCATGCCTGTATTGCCATTGTTTTTTGGCAGAATAAACCTTCTCAACCCTTTTTATGGTTATTAAAATTACCACTTGATGAGCGGGGTTTACTCAATCAAGGAGCAAGAAATCACTTTATTGCAATTATTGTTGAGGCACTAGGTGAAGACTTAACCCAAAGTGTCGATAAAGAACAAGAAGAATTATTAAAAGCCAACCCTTATTTATATACACCGGCACAATACAAATTAGCCGCGCTAAATAGCAAAATAAAGTTTGAATTAAAACAAGCACCAAGCGAATATTTATCACCCTTTGTCAGTTATATTACTGGAGATAATGGTTGGGATAATTGGCAAGCCGTTGGTGTACAAGGGATTACTGACTTTGCAGTACGCATAAGGGAAGAAACATCTAAAGAAAAAAATAGCCAATTTTTAGTTAACGCACTCCCACACCTTCCTACTGAGGTGCTATTACCACTGTGTGGTGCACTAGAGAATGAAATTTTTTCTGTCGACTTAATAAATGCATTATTATATTTATTCAAAGAAGAACTTAGATCTACTCCGCAAACCGATATTAACATTACGTTACAACAAAATTTATTGCGTAGTTTAGCGAGTAATTCTCAGCATGTATATGTACAAAAGTTAGTGTGTGAATTATTGCAGCAACAACATGTCGCAAGTGAACTATTGATAACCCTTTCAAGTCGTTGCTGGCTAGCACTTGCCAATAGAGAACAATTAATGGCATTTTTTGAACACTTAATTTCAGCAAATGATCAGCCGCTATTTAATAGTATTTTTAAAGACCTTGTATCAATACCAACCATTCGCCCCATTGTTTTTGAGTGTATGCGCGCCCCTGAGCGAAGTGATTCATTATCAAAAGCAATAGGACAGTTATTTAATTAAGGTCAAAATCGTCCATGGAAAATATCTATTATTTATTATTTGTTTGTTTGATTTTTTGGTATTTTATTTACTTGAGAAAAGTATCTGAAGCCGCACGCGTACACGCTAAAAAATACTGTGAACAAAGTCAGTTACAATTTATAGCTATCGCTAGACAGTCAAGCCGATTAACCTTAAACAAAAATCACGGTTTAGTGTGGCTGAGCTTATTCGATGTTGAGTTTAGTGGTGACGGCGAGTCTAGCAACAATGCTATTTTAAGTTTGTATGGTTTAAAATTAGGTAGTGTTGATGTTCCACCCTATCGCGTACATTAACTATATAGTTAAATATAAGAACTTTGAATCAGACAACATGAAGATAATATGTGGTGAATAACGACTTATTATCTGAATTTTTACTTTTTATCTATTTTCCTAGGGAGGCACGGTGCAGTTTTTAAAGTCACTTTTTTGTTTGCAAGGGGTTGATAATAGAACCCGTTTTTTTGCTATTTGTAGTGTAGTTTATGTGCTTTTTATTATGTTAACATCTACTTTCACTGGTAAAGTGTTTATTTCTATTACAATGTTAGCACTCTTTACTCCAATACTTACTTTTACTAGTTTACGCAGACTTAAAGATGCGAAACTCAATAAAAAATGGCTATTTTTACCTAATATACTCTTTGTCCTAACCGCCTTAATTATTATATTTTCAGAGCAAAGCAGCAGTTATTACTTACTTATTATTTCTGCCCTCTGCTTAGCGGTATTATTAACTTACCCGAGTGTTATCAACAACAAAAAAGAGCCTCTACATTATGTGCTTGGCTATTTTGGTCCTGTTGATATGACCGAATATCAGCAAGTCACACACCAAGAAAAACAAGCCAAATACCGTATTGAGCCAACATTAGTGGGCGATATGTCAATAAACCTTAATAACAATAAACAAGCGGTGTTGCCAACACACAAAACAACATCCCCGTATGATAAGAATGAGCACAAAATAGATGTAGGGGAAATAATTCGTTTAAAGCTAGTAAATAATAGAAGGTTACAGCTTGCCATAGGAATAATATTAACAATAACGTTAGTCAGTGTTTTTACATCTGGGTTTATGGAATATTTATCGAACAATGAGCAATCACAAACAATAACAGAGTCGGGTAAGTTAGTTGAGATCACTCAAAACATTATTGAGAGAAAACATCCATTGGCTATGCCTGATGATTTTTCACTCTTTTTATCTCCACACCAAGGCATTATCATTAACTGGCAAGCGGATGAAGTAAACACTCCTTTATTATGGTCGCAATACAGAGCACAAGGAGAAGAGAGTTGCCAACAGATTAGTTTTAATAAAGGTAATCCTATTCGAACTTTAACGGTACAAGTAGAAAAAAACACCACTGTGGGTAATGGCATTTACAATAATTACTTTGCTAGCTTCTCACCACTTGACAGTAAAGCCCTAATTCAAACACTAGCATTTCGTGGTAGTTTTTCTTTATGTGGGTATGGTTTTTCACTAAAAGGCAGTCAGGCGGCTTTAGGGAAGCATAAACAGTATGCTGACTGGGTAGAATATTAGCATCTTAGTAACGTAGATCTTGGTTTCGCTTAAGTAGAGACAGCATTAACCCAGGACAAAAAAAAACTGTGAATAATAATCACAGCTTTCAAATGAAATTAATGGGTTTTAATGTCTATCCTAAATTCATCTCTTGTACTTTTTCATGGGCAATTTCTGGGGCTGTACCTATTGGCTTATCATGTAAATTTGCTTTTAATTGGCCCTTACGGTGTTTCAGTGCCGCATCAAGTTTTTTAGCTGCGCTAGCAATAGCTGGAAACATAACACTATCAGAACCTTTAGCTGATATCCGTCCACCTTCATAATTGGTAGTCAGTTCAACTTGATGCTCGTGATGTTCTTTTGAAATAATAACGTCTAAGGAGATTAACGTTGGAAAGTGATTAGCTATTTTAGAGAATTTTTCTTCAATATGTTCTCTAATTGAGTCCGAAACTTCTACGTGGTGACCAGAAAGATTTATTTTCATAGGTATTCCTTTTAACAATTATTTTAAGCAATTACGATGAGTTAAAAATGAGAGTATTTCAATCAAATACTCTCGGCCCTAATAAACAGCTGAGGGTAGAAAAATAAAAAACAAGCTTTTAGGGCTTTTTTTTTACATCACACTTTAAAATAGCTTAAAATAAAGGAAAAAACTATTGATAGACATCAATAAATAGTAAAAAAATAAAAAAGTAACTAAAAAATCAGCTGCATGATTCCTAAAGCAAAGATTCCGGCAAGTACATCATCAAACATAATACCTAAACCCCCTGTCATGTTTTTATCAATAAAAGAAATAGGCCAAGGCTTTAAAATGTCAAATATTCTAAAAAGTATAAAACCCACTAGAATCGATTGCCAACTAACAGGCACCATAAACATCGTAATAAAAAAGCCAACAAATTCGTCCCATACAATAGCAGGATGATCGTGAACACCCACATTATCAGCAGTTTTACCACAAATATAAATACCCGCGAAACCCATAACCATCACAGCAATGGCATAAGGTAATGGCGTTGGCATTAACATTGTTAATAATAAAAAAACAGGTATAGCCGCTAACGTACCAAATGTACCCGGCGCTTTCGGTGCTAAACCGCTACCAAACCCCAAGGCTAAAAATTGCACAGGTTGTGTTAAATCAAAAGCAGGTTTAGTCTCGGTATGTTTCATAAATTAGGGGAAAAACACTTAGGTTATTTTTTAGAAAAATGTTCAAAACTGGCACTTTTAATTGGTACCGGTTTATTATTTAATGTGGTTGAAATGATTTTTGATGCATTTATTTGACCTATACATGTCACAGGCGTACCCACATGAGATAACGCCGTTTCCATACCCACCTTGTTATCATCAGACACCGTAAATAATAACTCGTAATCATCTCCACCACTAAGGGCAAGTTTAACTGCATCATCAAATAATAAGGTTTCATGCATAATGTCGGATAATGGAATTGCATTAAGAACAATATTAGCACCCACATTAGATGCTTGGCAGATATGCCCTAAATCAGCAAGTAAGCCATCTGAAAGATCAATCGCGGAAGTCGCATATTCGCGTAATGTTTGACCTGCTAAAACACGAGGCTTAGGGTAATCTAACTTAGCTTGTATTTTATCAACCCAATCGCGATTAACACTAACTTGCTTATTATAATGTTGCAACGCCAAGGCTGCGTCACCTAAGTCACCCGTAACATAAAGCCAGTCCCCCGCTTTCGCACCTGAACGAGATAAATATTTTCCTTCAGGTGTTAGCCCTTGCGCTGTGATGGTAATACTTAATGGGCCTTGTGTGGTGTCACCACCAATAAGCTGCACATTATAATATTCACATAATTCAAACACCCCTGAACTGAATTCAGCAAGCCAACTTTGATTTACTTCGGGTAAAGTAATAGCAAGAGACAACCAGCTAGGTTTAGCTCCCATGGCTGCTATATCAGACAGGTTAACAGCTACTGCTTTATGGCCAATAGCCCTAGGTGAAGTTTCTAAAGGAAAATGAACCCCAGCCACTAACGTGTCTGTTGTCACTACAATATCTTGGTTTTCGGTACTAGCAACAACAGCACAATCATCACCGATACCGAGTAGAACATCTTTTCTTTTAACTGCTTGCTGGGTAAAAAAGTGCTTTATCAGCTCAAATTCTTTCATATACTGCCAATATGCTGATATTAATCTTGAGGACGAATTAATTTGACGGCTTTATCTAACACACCATTAACAAACTTATGGCTATCATCAGCTGCAAATAACTTGGCTAATTCGATTGCCTCGTTGATGACCACTCGATAAGGCACATCTTGGCAATCTCTCAATTCAAAAACAGCCACACGTAAAATAGCTTTTTCAACATGATCAATATCATCAAGCGGGCGATCAACATACGGAGAAATAGTGAGGTCTAACTCTTTTACATTACTCGTAACACCACGAAGTAATAGCTGAAAGTACTCCGTATCAAATCGACGTTTACTGTTATCAGTTATAAAATTAACTTCAATATCGTTAACTGAATTTTGACTCATTTGCCATGAAAAAACTGCTTGAAACGCAAGTTCACGTGCTTTTCTTCTAGGTGAAGGTTTCACAATAAATATCCTACAGTTGAGCTAAAACGTTAACCATTTCTAAAGCACCAAGAGCCGCTTCAGCACCTTTGTTACCTGCTTTAGTTCCCGCACGTTCAATAGCTTGTTCTATAGAATCGGTGGTAATCACACCAAAAGAAACCGGAATTTCTGATTCCAAACACACCTGTGCTAAACCTTTATTGCACTCACCCGCAACGAAATCAAAATGAGGAGTGCCACCTCTAATAACAGCGCCAATAGCAATAATAGCGTCATACTCACCTTTTGCCGCAACTTTTTTTGCAGCCAATGGCAGCTCATAAGCGCCAGGAACGCGCACAATAGTAATGTCATCATCAGCAACATTACCGTGACGCTTAAGTGCATCAACAGCACCGTCTAATAAACTATCAACAATAAAGTGATTAAAACGTGACACAACAATAGCAAATTTCTTGCCTTTTGCCTCAAATGAACCTTCAATGATATTCATCTAAATACTTCCAAAATAGTGATGTCAAAGCGTAAATTTGACATGAGTAAAAATTTGACGCAATTCTAGCAAATTGCGCTTAACTTCGGTACATTTTTATCAACTTTGCTTGAATATAGTCAACTATATTAATCAATGTCATCAAATTCCTCTAATAAGGCATCTATTTCAGCCTCTTGGTCTTTGTCAATAATGATAGGTGGGTTACCATCATATAAATGATGGTTCATATTCTGAAAATAAGCATTTTTAATAAACTCGTAAGAATCTGTAGATTCATTAACTAACTGTTCTTGATCACGAATCGACGCTCGTTTTTCTAAACCAAGTATACTTAAACGAACCATATTTGGCCAAAAATCAATAATAGCTAAGGGCCAATATAAACCATCAACATAATCTCCCACTTCTTCTCTAACTGAGCTAGGCCCTAGTGCCGGTATAACAAGATAAGGTCCATCACCAACACCATAACTACCCAACACTTCACCAAACTCCTCCTGTTCACCCGACCAGTTAAAGTCACTCGCAGGATCATAAAAACCTAACAAACCTACCGTTGAATTTAAAAAAAATCGACCAGTACTTTTTCCTGCATCAGTAAATTTTAACTGAAAAAGGTTATTAATAGCACTTGACGGCTCATTTAAATTAAGCGCCATATTGTATAAGCCAGTCCGTAAAAATGGGGGGGTGTAAGTGGTATATAACTCGGATGCGGGTTTAGCAACATATTTATCGACATAATCCCAAGTAAAAGTCCAAAAAGGCCTATTAATCATTTCTAGTGGATCTCTAGAATCATTAGTATCTTCATCCGTAGGGATTGCAGAACAAGACG
>DPHE01000097.1:424-577 GCA_003521815.1 Colwellia sp. | reverse complement strand
ATTCACAGAGCCTAATTCCTTACTATGGCGACCTTTAAAAATAAAGTACTTAAAAACATTTAGCCTAACATAAATTCAATTCGGTAAGTCGTCAATCGAAAACTTAAACGGCGTTATCTTTAAATATACAGCGACGAGCATTTCAACCTCTGC
>DPHE01000097.1:0-122 GCA_003521815.1 Colwellia sp. | reverse complement strand
AGAATAAAACTTAACTTTATCGATTTAAAACAATATAATACTCATATCATAACCAAGCATTCATACTTGTTTAGTTTCTATGCCCTTGTAGCTCAGCAGGATAGAGCAAGCGCCTCCTAAGC
>DPHE01000073.1 GCA_003521815.1 Colwellia sp. | reverse complement strand
ATTAATTCGTTATCAGATTTGAAGAAACGAACTTTTTTGCCGTCTTCAATTCTAAAACCAACGCGATCAGCCTTACCCGATTTAGGGTTAAGGATAGCTACGTTAGAAACCTGCAAAGGTGCTTCTTTTTCAACGATTCCACCAGGCTGCTGTAACTGAGGTACAGGCTTAGTGTGTTTCTTGATTAAGTTAACGCCTTCTACGAATACTTTGCCGCTTTCAACAAGAACTTTGGTAACTTTACCAGTTTTGCCTTTGTCTTTGCCTGCAAGTATTATTACTTCATCATCACGACGAATCTTAGATGCCATTATCGTGACTCCTTATAGTACTTCAGGTGCTAATGATACGATCTTCATAAATTTCTCATTACGAAGTTCACGTGTCACAGGCCCGAAAATACGAGTACCAATTGGTTGTAAGTTTGCATTCAAAATTACAGCCGCGTTTTCATCAAAACGGATAGCAGAGCCATCTGTACGACGAATACCTTTCTTAGTGCGCACCACTACCGCAGTAACAACATCACCTTTTTTTACTTTACCGCGAGGACTTGCTTCCTTTACGGCAACTTTGATGATATCACCAATGCGTGCATAGCGACGGTGCGAGCCACCAAGAACCTTTATACATTGAACACGCTTAGCGCCACTGTTATCAGCAACATTCAGCTGTGATTGCATTTGGATCATTGATTTTTTGCTCCATTTTTATCTTTTTAGCTACATGTTCCAAAAAGAAAACAATAAGTAAAACAAAAAGATAAGTTATAATTCAAGGCCAGAAATTTGACCCGTCACTGCCTTAAAAAGACTACCCCTTCACTGAAAATACAAGTTCTACAACTAATACTCAAAGTAAGCGGGCGCGAGATTATAACACCACAATAGATAAAGTGATAGTGTAATTAATTAAAAATAATCAAACGCATTTACTATCCATCCTCTGTTTCTCTATACTAATTAGCGAGGCACTTAAAGGGGGCTATATGTTTACTTATATCTGTGGAAGCATTTTATTTAGCACTGTTATAATAGTAAAAAGCCTAAGCATTCATCCAATACTTAGGCTTTTTACACAATTCAAAAGTTACTTTTAACGAATAACTACACTACTTTGTCGCACGCGATACATATTCACCTGAACGCGTATCTATTTTAACTTTTTCGCCAATTTGAACAAACAAAGGCACACGAATGACAGCACCAGTTGCTAAAGTCGCAGGTTTTCCACCTGTACCTGCTGTGTCACCTTTAAGCCCTGGGTCAGTTTCAGTTATATCAATTTCAACAAAATTAGGAGTCGTCACTGAAATAGGGGTATTGTTCCATAATGTAATCGTACAAACATCACCTTCAACCAACCATTTAACCGTGTCAGCAACCGCTTTATCATCAGCCGCAATTTGTTCAAAGGTTTCATTATTCATGAAATGCCAGAACTCACCATCAGCATAAAGATAAGCTAACTCTATTTCCATTACATCGGCACCTTCAACAGATTCACCCGATTTAAAGGTTTTCTCTAACACTTTACCTGAAACTAACTTACGAATTTTAACGCGGCTGAACGCTTGTCCCTTGCCTGGTTTAACTAATTCATTTTCAATAATGTTACATGGTTCGCCATCAAGCATGATTTTAAGCCCTGCTTTAAACTGGTTGGTACTGAAATTCGCCATAAGTGTACTCTTTTAATATTTGTTGATAACCTTTAAACTACACAGCATAGTTACATCATTACTGAATAGAAATTTACCATTGGAATTTGAATTACCGCAGATAATAACCCAAATAGACAATGATTTGCATCTTTGTGAGCAAAAATTATGGCAAAAAGATTTACGGGAAGTAATTACTGAGCCAGAAAAATTACTCACCTTAGTTAAGATTGATCCTGAACAGTATTTACAACATTTCAAAGCGCGAAAATTATTTCCAGTTCGAGTACCTTTGCCTTTTATTAAACGGATTAAAAAAGGCGATATTAACGATCCGCTTTTAAAACAAGTCATGCCATTATCAAGTGAGTTTGTGGTTACTGAGGGCTTTGTTACCGATCCATTACAAGAGCACGATACAGTCGCGCCAGGGTTACTGCATAAATATAAACATCGTGTGCTAATGATAGTTAAATCAGGTTGTGCGATCAATTGCCGTTATTGTTTTCGTCGACATTTTCCTTATCAAGACAACAGCCCAAGTAAGCAACATTGGCAAGCCGCTTTAAACTACATCACATCGCATACAGAAATATCAGAAGTAATTTTTAGTGGTGGCGATCCCTTAATGGCAAGCGATCAACATTTAACTTGGCTAGTTACACAAATAGAGAAAATTTCTCATGTTAAATGGCTACGCATCCATACGCGATTACCCGTGGTAATACCCAATCGCATCACAAGTAATCTAGTGACTTTACTCAAAAATACTCGTTTAAAAGCCACCATGGTGTTGCATATCAATCATGGCAACGAAATTGATGATGAGTTCACTGCCGCACTTGAACCGTTACGTGATGCTAGAATTCCATTATTTAATCAAAGTGTCTTACTTAAAGGGATTAATGATAAAGCAGAGATCTTGATTGAGCTAAGTGAAAAGATGTTTTATGCCGGTATTCAGCCTTACTATTTACACCTTTTTGACCCGGTACAAGGTGTAGCACATTTTGATGTTAAAGAAGACGAAGCGGTAAATATTATGAATGAAATGCTCGCGACATTACCGGGGTTTTTAATGCCTAAGCTCGTAAAAGAAATTGCAGGGCAAGCTAACAAAACCCCAATTAATTTGACATAGTGTTTCAACCGTACTGAGTAAGTTAACGCACAACAACACTAAACATAAAGCAAATAGTCTGACATAATTGGTTGTAAGCAGTACTTTAAGCTAGATAAATATATCTTATGTGACAATTCAGAGCGCATATTATTTTGTACGACAACCTTATTAACCACTATAACCTACAAAGAAAACACCATGACCAAAGCGATAGAACAACAATTAATCGAAAACATTTCAGTGATTTTAACAAAATCGTTAACCGCTGATGCCACTTTAGCCGATCTACGTGATAAGAAAAAAGCCAGTTTTGAAGCCGTTTTCAAAAAAGAGGCTGGTTTTACTTGTTCGGCCAATACCTTTCAACCTTATGTTCAAGAAATTGCGGATGATTTCCTGCATTGGCAAGAAAATAAAACTCAGCAAGCCTTACTGATTCCGCTAGTGAAAAAAATTGAACAGTTATTTACTGTACTGGCCGGTTTTGAACAAAGCCATCTTCCATAAAACCTAATGCACTAAAACTGGTCTACCGCTAACGATAATTTTCAGATATTAATCTCTGTATTTTGAATACGCTTGGGTATAGATCACTCGACAAATACGCGTATGCTTTTGATTTGCTAAATAACGAGGTTAGCGGATAAGTTCATCACAAAAAAAGAAAATTAATAACTGGATGTTAGCGGAATTAATATTTCATCAGGAATAGGATGTAAACGTTTTTCTTTATCCAAACAAACCATTTCAATCTCACCAATTACCGCAGGCTTGGTCGCATTAGTACGCCACACTTCTTGTTTCCATAAGGTTTTATATTTTCCATCAAGACTAAAACGGGTACGAATATCACAGATTTCAGCAAACTCTACGCCGTCTTGAAAAGTTAAATTAGCTTTATAAACGGCAAATCCTAAGCCTTTGTCATTCCACAATTTGGCTAAGCGATCACTGTCAATAACATGCTCACGGGCTCGTTCAAAGTATTTTAAAAAATTAGGATGATAAACCACACCAGAATGATCGGTATCTTCATAATAAATTTGTACCGGATGATGATAAATTTTACTCATAAGAAGACCTTGTTTTCTAGCCAATATAATCAATACGTAAACGAATTAACTTTATTTTAACCTTTATGCATACGTGAACAAAAGGGTTAAATAAATAACTTTGATCACTGGACAAGCAATATTTAAAATTTGGCCTGCAAGTATTCAATAAGCGCAATAAACTGAATGATTAATGACACCTTTAATGAGATCCTTAAGGGTGGAATATAACTGCTACTTGGTTTTATATCGCCTATCTTTTACGCTAATCACTTCTTTGTTTACTTAGTTCGCTATTCTTTTTTCAAATAATTAACTAAAGTTATAATTTTGAGCTATTCTCCCGTTATCAAATAAGACATTTAATAACACCACATAAAACCTCCAAGGATTTATCTATAAAAACATTTTAAATCATCCTGTTAGCTACGTTAATCAGCGCTCCGTAGCCGCAGAAACCATTGGTGAAACATGTTAAATGGGTGTGTTTGGTGACTACATCAAATCAAGTATGGCTAAAGAAACCCGACTTGACTGGGATCAAACTGAAGCTGGCAGAGGTCTTGGTATTGATTTATAAAAAATAATTGATGAGCAATGGAATGTGCGTTTTGAATTAGCGAAAACTCGTTACGACATTAATAATGGTAATGATACTGATTACGGCACACGATTTGGTCTTGTTGGAATTTATAAAGTGGACGATTCCGGCCTATATGTTTTCACTGGTGTAAAGCGTTTTAATAATGTAAATAGTTATAATGCTGTGAATGTCGGAGCTGGTTATAACTATCAAATAAATGATCGTTATTTTTTCTATAGTGAAGTCGTTATTTATGGTGATGTTAACAATGGTTATACTGACAAAGGTATTAAATTTGGTTTAAAAGATGCCTTTGGTGACGTGAAAAAGACAGCTGCTAGCGAGCAGACATAATAAAGTAATCATTGATGCTAACGACCAGTTTTTCGCTGAAATTAAATATTCGAAAGCAAAAAGCTCACCGAAGTGAGCTTTTAGTGCAATAAGCAAGTTTAATGCATTATGTGCAGGATAAATTGTTTAATTCAAGGCGCTTTATAGTGACGTTTAGTGTTTCTTAAACGAACTATAAAGCAACGAAGAAGTTAGCAATTTAGACAAGCATAATTACATCATACCGCCCATTCCACCCATACCACCGCCCATGCCGCCCATATCAGGCATGCCTGGAGCTGCATCTTGTGGTGCATCGGTAATCATTGCTTCAGTCGTTAGCATTAAGCCCGCAATTGATGCAGCAAATTGTAATGCACTACGTGTTACTTTAGTTGGGTCAAGAATACCCATTTCTAACATGTCACCGTAAGTACTGTTTCCAGCATTATAGCCGTAGTTGCCTGTACCATTACGTACTTCGTTAAGCACTACTGATGATTCATCACCACAGTTAGAAACGATTTGACGAAGTGGCGCTTCCATCGCACGAATAGCTACGTTTACACCATGAGTTTGATCTTCGTTAATGCCTTCCAAGTCTTTTATAGCTTCAGCTACACGAACAAGTGCAACACCACCACCAGCAACTACACCTTCTTCAACTGCCGCTCGAGTTGCATGCAATGCATCTTCAACGCGGGCTTTTTTCTCTTTCATTTCAATTTCAGTTGCAGCGCCAATTTTGATTACTGCAACACCGCCAGCTAATTTAGCTAAACGTTCTTGTAGTTTTTCTTTATCATAATCTGAAGATGATTCTTCAATTTGGCCACGAATTTGTGAAACACGTGCTTTAATATCTGCATCGTCACCTATACCATCAATGATGATAGTAGTGTCTTTAGAGATAACTACGCGCTTAGCTTGACCTAAATCTTCTAATGTTGCTTTTTCAAGCTCCATACCAATTTCTTCAGAAATAACCGTACCAGCAGTTAGTGTGGCAACGTCTTGTAGCATTGCTTTACGACGGTCACCAAAACCAGGCGCTTTAACAGCGGCCACTTTAACTATACCGCGCATGTTATTAACTACTAGCGTTGCAAGGGCTTCACCTTCAACGTCTTCAGCAATAATTAGTAATGGCTTACCGGCTTTAGCAACACCTTCTAACGTTGTTAACAATTCACGAATATTAGAGACTTTTTTATCCACTAAAAGAATAAATGGGCTTTCTAATTCAACACTGCCATTTTCTTGATTGTTGATGAAGTAAGGTGATAAGTAACCGCGATCAAACTGCATACCTTCAACAACGTCTAATTCATCCGTTAATGCTTGGCCTTCTTCAACCGTAATTACACCTTCAGCGCCTACTTTATCCATCGCTGTTGCAATGATTTGGCCAACGGTTTCATCTGAGTTAGCAGAAATAGTACCTACTTGCTCAATAGCCTTATTGTCCGTACATTCTTGAGAAAGGTTTTTTAATTCTGCAACGGCAGCAATAACCGCTTTATCGATACCGCGCTTAAGATCCATTGGATTCATACCTGCAGCGATAGACTTCAAGCCTTCATTAACAATTGCTTGTGCTAAAACTGTCGCAGTAGTTGTTCCGTCACCGGCTTCATCATTGGCTTTAGAAGCAACTTCTTTCACCATTTGTGCGCCCATGTTTTCGAATTTATCTTCTAATTCAATTTCTTTAGCAACCGTAACACCATCTTTTGTGATAGTTGGACCACCAAAAGATTTATCAATTACTACGTTACGACCTTTAGGCCCTAAAGTTACTTTTACTGCGTCAGCTAATACATTTACACCACGTAGCATCTTTGCTCGTGCGTCATTACCAAATAATACGTCTTTTGAAGCCATGCTATTTATTCCTATAATTTTGTTTAGTTACACCATTTTTAAAATAACATTAGTCTCTATAGACTAATGTTATTGAGCCTTTACTTTAAGCTAGTTCGCTCAAGAGCAAAGAAAAAGCGCGGAGCTTGCGCTAGTAAGTGAGCACTTTTGATGCCGCTATTGTGTGAAATAGCGACAAGTTAAGCTCTAATTATTCGACGATAGCCAAAATATCAGCTTCACTTAAAATAAGCACTTCTTCACCATCAATTTTTTCAGTTTTTAAACCGTAGCCTTCTGAAAAGATAACTTGGTCACCGACTTTAACGTCTAAAGCACGTATTTCACCGTTTTCTAACACACGGCCATTGCCCACAGCAACAACTTCACCACGAGTAGATTTTTCAGCTGCACTACCAGTTAAAACAATGCCACCGGCTGATTTTGCTTCAACTTGTTTACGTTTTATAATGACACGGTCATGTAATGGACGAATGCTCATTTATTTTCTCCTGAGGGTATTCAATTAATAGATTAATTTACAGAATTATTTTGTTGTTACTAGAAGTGGGGATGAAATTAATATTCACAAGTCCACTGATTATTTTTTTATTCTTTACGGGTGTATTCACCTTCAATAGTTTCACTTTGATGTTGGCGTATAGCTTTATTCTCTGGTGATGATGTATGCGAAAACTCTTCATTTTCGTAAGTGTTTCCAGTATAAAAGCTTGCACCTGCATGGCCTCCTGCAGCGTGAGTATTAACCTTAAGGTGTTTTTGTACGAAGCTTGCAATCCCTTGGCGGATAGTAGGCACTAATAATGAGAGGCCAAAAATATCCGTTACAAAGCCTGGAGTAACTAACAATACCCCTGCAACCAATAACATAAGTCCTGTCACAATTTCGCTTGATGGCATTTCACCTTGTGCCATTTTTTCTTGTACTGACTGCAGTGTTGCGATACCTTGCTGGCGAACATACTTTGCGCCGATCCACGCACTCAAAATTACAATGCCGATAGTTGGCCACATTCCGAGTAGCTCACCAACCTGCATTAGCACGCTAATTTCAATAATCGGGATAATAATAAAAAGTACAAATAACAAACGAAACATAATGATTCCTTATTTTATATGAAACTTATATTGGGTTTAATAGGTCTTTTTCAAGGTGTTTATCCTCCTGAGAGAAAATGCACTATTAAATACTAGTATTGTTAAGTTTTTTTTAAGAGAATACGAGTAAATTACATTGCCATTGGAAATGAAGGATTGTTTCAATGAATACTATCTACTTGTCCAACGAAAGCGGTTACTCAACATTCAAGGAGTATATGTGCGAATAGATGAATATACCCTTATGATGTAGTATAAGTGATTGCCTTGAACATCCAGCAAGGTGATACGCATTATTTACACTGGATAACTGAATTGTTGAAATAAAATAAATGAAAAAACCCTCTTTTTTTCTTAACTTGATTGTTAGTCTAATCTTGACTTTGGTAACTTTTTTGCCCGCAATCAGCCATGCCCAACAATCTATTTTTGATATATCAAGTACCTCTTTATTTAGTAATGATGAAGAGTTTTTGAAAGTAGACCAAGCTTTTTCTTTTAATTTTGATCAACAAAATAACCTGCTACATATCAGCTTCGACATTAGTGAAGGATATTATCTCTATCGTCACCAATTTAGGTTTACCGCTAACAATGCCAGTTATTCAACGATTGACTTACCAGTAGGGATAGATCACGAAGATGAGTTTTTTGGTATCCAACAAATCTATAAGAAGCAACTAAACTTTACCTTAAACATTGAACAGACAAACGAAGATGTCAGTATTACTATTCGTTATCAAGGCTGTGCTGAAAAAGGTCTGTGCTATCCGCCAACCAAAAAAGTAATAGCACTAGACAGTGTATTTGCACACAAAACATCGAATGATAATGCAGCTGTGTTTTCAGCGCTGACTAAAGTAAGTGATAATACTAGTTTAACTGAAGAAAAAACTAAAAATACTGGCGTAAGTAGCAATCAAGTAACGCCTAGTAGTGAGCAACATCAACTAGCGGACATGTTAAAACAAGATAGCTTGATAGTAACGTTAATCGCTTTTTTTGTCGGTGGCTTATTGTTGTCGTTTACGCCTTGTGTTTTCCCTATGTACCCTATTTTAACAGGAATTATTGTGGGTCAAGGTAAAGCGCTGACAACTAAAAAGGCATTCACTTTATCTTTCTTCTATGTCCAAGGTATGGCCGTAACGTATACCTTGCTCGGTATTGTCGTCGCTTTGGCGGGTGCACAATTTCAAGCTGTTTTTCAACATCCCTTTGTATTGATTGCATTAAGTATATTGTTTATCTTTTTAGCACTTTCTATGTTTGGACTTTTCAATTTGGCATTACCTGCTAGCTGGCAAAACAAATTGAATAACATTAGTAATAAACAAAAAGGGGGCTCTATTACTGGTGTAGTCATGATGGGTGTGATTTCTGGCTTAGTCGCTTCTCCTTGTACAACCGCGCCACTTACTGGGGCTTTATTATATATATCTCAAACTGGTGATGTCATATTAGGCGCATCGGCATTATATGCATTAAGTTTAGGTATGGGATTACCACTATTAATATTGGGCAGCTCTGGCGGAAAATTATTACCTAAAGCGGGTGCTTGGATGAATATAATTAAAAATATTTTTGGTTTGTTGTTATTGGCTGTACCAATATTTTTACTTGAACGCTTTATTCCTGAAGTAGCTAGCCAAGCATTATGGACAATACTTGTGTTAAGCGCAGCGAGTTATTTCTATGTCACTAATGTTAACGCTATCAATAGAGGTTTCTGGTTTGGTGCGCGTTCATTAGTTATATTCTTAATGTTATTTGTTGGCGCAAATATGGCATATCAGCTTGTTGTACCTAACCAAAATGCACCTACTGTGGAATCAAATGCCACCCAACAAGTCCAGCATTTTATGCAAGTGGGAACATTAGAAGAATTACAGACCGCTATTACACAAGCTAATGCACAAGGAAAAACAGTTATGCTAGATTTATATGCTGACTGGTGCATAGCTTGTAAAGAGTTTGAAAAATATACTTTTTATGATGCTAATGTACAAAAATCTTTAGCTAACTCAGTGTTGCTACAAATAGATTTAACAGATACCGGTACTAACGATAATGTTGAGTTGATGGAGTATTTCAATGTGTTTGGCTTGCCCTCTATTTTATTCTTTAGCTTACAAGGTGAAGAATTAAGCCAGCAACGTATTACTGGCTTTATGGCGGCTGAGGAATTTAGTGCTCATGTTAACGCTATATTTTAACTGATCACTTATTATTTATTTAATAAACAGTCGTAATCGGCTGCTTTTCTACTTGGGTTTTCCAGTAAAAACCTTGAATATGTGTGCCAATAAAATCCAAGAGTTCCGCTTCAGGGGCCGGGCTTTGAAACACAACAAAAATCACTAATAACAAGCACTAAAATAAAAATAAAAAACCATATAAAACAGTGCTTTGAAATAAAGACACCAAAAGGAACAGTCATGCTATCCGTATAAGGAATAATCAAGAAAAACTAATCTTTCAAAAAAATTAACAGATAAGACCAGTATTTCGCTGCTATATTCTTCGAAAATACGATAATAATAGTCTAAATGATAAAAATAGTATTTTTTAGTTCACTCTCGCATTATTTTATGTAATCATTATCTGAGAATTAATTTTATAGGTATTTTTGACGAAGATGACTACAAAGTTCAAAATTTTAGTGTTAAATGGTCCAAATTTAAACATGTTAGGCAAACGTGAACCTGAAATATATGGTGCGCAAACTTTAGAAGAGATAATTAGCCAATTAACACAACAAGCACAAACAAAAGAAATTGAGCTCTCTCATGTACAGTCAAATGCTGAACATGAATTGATTAATACTATTCATCAAGCATTTCAAAAAATTGATTTCATTATTATAAACCCTGCGGCTTTTACCCACACTAGCGTAGCGCTTCGAGATGCATTGTTAGCCATAAGCATTCCTTTTATTGAGGTGCATTTATCGAATGTGCACACAAGGGAAAAATTTAGGCAACACTCCTATTTATCCGATGTTGCTAGCGGCGTTATATGTGGATTAGGCGCCAAAGGTTATAGCTATGCACTTGAATCAGCAAAAGAGTATTTAGAAAAAAAAGATAACAAGTGATGAGTACCGAGCAGCGATGCTAACGAAACTCAACACTCGAGATATATTTAACTTAAATGAAGGCATTACAATGGATATTCGCAAGATAAAAAAACTTATCGAGTTAGTAGAAGAATCAGGAATAAACGAATTAGAAATTTCTGAAGGTGAAGAATCTGTACGAATTTGCCGTGGCGCTCCTGTCGTTCCAGCACCCATCATGCAAGCGGCGCCGCTTGCAGCACCTATAATGCAAGCTGCACCACTTGCTGATGTTGCAGCACCCGCACCAGCACAAACGGGTCACATAGTTCGTTCTCCAATGGTGGGCACTTTTTACGGTTCAACTTCTCCTGATGCAGCACCATTCACCGAAGTGGGTCAACATGTAAATGCTGGCGATACATTATGTATTATCGAAGCCATGAAAATGATGAACCAAATTGAGGCAGATAAATCCGGTGTTATCAAAGAAATCTTAGCTCAAAATGAAGATGCTATTGAATTTGACCAACCGCTATTCATCATTGAATAAGCCCAACCTACAAGGGTCATTCCATGTTAGATAAAGTTGTTATCGCCAACCGTGGCGAAATTGCCTTAAGAATATTACGCGCTTGTAAAGAGCTTGGTATCAAAACCGTTGCTGTACACTCAACCGCCGACAAAGACTTAAAGCATGTACTATTAGCTGATGAAACCATTTGTATTGGTAAAGCATCAGCACTTGATAGTTATTTAAATGCACCTGCAATAATCACCGCAGCGGAGATTACTAATGCGGTAGCTATCCATCCTGGGTATGGTTTTCTAGCTGAAAATGCTGATTTTGCTGAACAAGTAGAAAAATCAGGCTTTGCCTTTATCGGTCCAAAAGCCGAGAGCATACGTATAATGGGAGACAAAGTTGCAGCCATTCGAGCAATGAAAGCAGCAGGCGTACCTTGTGTACCAGGTTCAGATGGCCCATTAACAGATGATGACGCTGTAAATAAAGCCCATGCTAAACGTATTGGTTATCCTGTTATCGTTAAAGCTGCTGGTGGCGGTGGTGGTCGTGGTATGCGCGTTGTGCGTACTGAAGAAGAATTGGTTGATTCTATTGCATTAACTAAGAAAGAAGCTGGCACTATATTCAAAAATGATATGGTTTACATGGAAAAGTTCCTTGAAAATCCACGTCATGTTGAAATTCAAATAATGGCTGATGGGCAAGGAACTGCCATTCACTTAGGTGAGCGTGATTGTTCAATGCAACGTCGCCATCAAAAAGTTGTTGAAGAGGCACCAGCACCAGGTATTACACCTGAAATGCGCGCAAAAATTGGTGAGCGCTGTTGTAATGCTTGTGTTGAAATTAATTATCGTGGTGCCGGTACTTTTGAGTTCTTATATGAAAACGGTGAGTTCTATTTCATTGAAATGAACACCCGTATTCAAGTTGAACATCCAGTAAGTGAGATGATTACGGGTGTCGACTTAATTAAAGAACAATTACGTGTAGCGGCAGGACAACCTTTATCTTACACCCAAGATGATATAAAAATTGTAGGCCATTCAATTGAATGTCGTATTAATGCTGAGGATCCACGTACTTTTATTCCTTCACCGGGTAAAATAACGCGCTTCCATCCACCAGGTGGCTTAGGCGTTCGTTGGGATTCTCACATTTATGCTGATTATTCTATACCACCACATTATGATTCAATGGTTGGTAAATTAATTACTTGGGGTGATAACCGTGACGTGGCAATTGCCCGTATGCGCAATGCTTTATCAGAATTAGTTATTGATGGCATCAAAACCAATATTACTTTGCATCAAGATATTTTGAATGATCAAGGTTTTGTTAATGGTGGTGCAAACATTCACTACCTAGAAAAAAAATTGGCTGAATCCGAGTAGATTAGATAATAGCATTCAACAAAAAAGCTCTGCATTTGCAGGGCTTTTTTGTTTTCTAACAATTTATTGTATAATAGTATTAGTAATCCAAACGAGACAAACCATGGGCCTATCAATAGAAAAACCTACACCTCCTGCCGACGATGACTGCTGCGGTGGTGGTGCTTGTAATCCTTGTGTATGGGATCCTTATTATGCAGAGCTACAAAAATGGCGTATTGAACAAGCAAAAATCAGAGAACAACAAACACAAAACAGTGTTACATAGCCAACTGACATCCTCCTCTACAACACACGCCTTAGTATTTTATAAAAATTCCTTTTATCTTATAAATTGTTAAATTGACTGTCTGCAACGAATCTCACGCTAATACCCAAATATATACTAATATTGTATATATCACATTGAATGAAATGAATTGAATTCCAAGTGATCGCGAAGCGAGTCGTGATTGGATAAAATGGACAGAATCATTACTCGTTTTAAATAAGTGTTTATTTCTTGGTTTAGTTTAAGCAACCGTATTGCTAATCATATTGATCCACAAAGTTAATGCTAAACTAAGATTATTAAATGTTAAGTTATGGGACGTAATAATTGTCAAAATCGAATAATACACTGTATGTGATCAGTGAGTTAAATGCTATTAATGAGCAACTTATTCCTTTAAAGGAAATAGCAGATAGAGAACGTGCCTCTATCTATGGACTAACAGGGATGGTTTACACTCCACATATAGATACCTATATGCAGGTATCTATAAAGAAGGCTGAGATATTGGCCTGTTTAAAAAGACAAAAAATCATGCCGTTGTCAGAGGTCGAATTGATCACTACAGCCTTAGATGATCTACATAAGAGAGCTAAGAATAACGCTATCGTTGAATACAAAGGTAATAATTATCAACGTCGGTTCTCACCATTGAAATTAAGTAAATCAGGTAAAAGTGTCCATAAATGGGCTAAATTCTGGCTTTTACTATTATCAGATGAAAAAATTGATCCATGCTGGAACAATCAAGTACGAGAAATTTGGCCAACATATTTTTTAATTACAGCCGTCGATTTGTAGTTTGGTAAAATTAAAAAATGACGGAAGCTTTCTTAACCTTCTTATAACATCATATAAAACGCTACATAAAAATTAGGGTGATTTTATTTCAACCATAAAAAACCCTGAATTAACAGGGTTTTATTTAATTTAAACTTTACAATTTATTTTTTGGGAAACTAGAACGGTATATCATCATCAAAATCAATTGATGGTTCTTGAGGATTTACTTTAGGTGCTTGCTGCTGAGAGAAACCACCTTGCTGTTGCGGAGAGTGTTGCTGCTGAAAACCACCTTGTGGTTGCGAAGTATAACCACCTTGCTGCTGAGGAGCTTGTTGTTTAAAACCACCCTGTTGCTGTGCCGGTTTATTATATTGCTGTTGCGATGATGGTTGTTGAGGAGCTTGCTGTTGAAAGCCACCACTTTGTTGCTGTTCTTGTTGCTGGAAACCACTTTGTTGACCTGATGGTTTTCCATCTAACATTTGCATTACACCATTAAAGCCTTGTAATACTATTTCAGTCGTATATTGATCTTGACCTTGTTGGTTAGTCCATTTACGTGTTTGTAATGAGCCTTCAAGATATACCTTTGAGCCTTTTTTTAAATATTCACCGGCAATTTCGGCTAATTTACCGAACATCACCACACGATGCCATTCAGTTCTTTCTTTTTTCTCACCCGTTTGCTTATCTTTCCATGTATCAGACGTTGCT
Organism: Colwellia sp.; assembly: GCA_003521815.1. Lineage (GTDB taxonomy): Bacteria > Pseudomonadota > Gammaproteobacteria > Enterobacterales > Alteromonadaceae > Colwellia. The sequence continues at coordinate 13,412 of DPHE01000073.1, read as the reverse complement.
ACAGTAATATTCGCTACTGCGCCACCATTTGGCATAAAACGTACCTCAGGATCTTTACCTAAGTTACCTAAAATTGTTACTTTATTTACACCAGCCATGAAAAATCCTATTAAGTTGTGCACTTCTAAAACAAGGTGAATACCAAATAAACAACTTATACTAGAGTTATAAAAAATTTAATTAAGAGAGTAATTCTATAGGGAGAACCGATAAAATTCGAGTGCTTTTTACATTTAAAAGCGATTTATTTCTAGCTAGTTGATTTTGCTAAGTTTAGATTACTTTAGCTTGATCTAAATGCTGTGTTAGCTCTATCTTAATATCGTCCTCTATTTTCTGCAATTGTTGAGTTTGGCAATAAAAATGTACCATCGCAGGAGTGCACAACAAACATTTTTCATCGTGTTGCCAGAGTTCTTGATATACATCAAAGATGCCCCGCCAATCTGACTAATAAAGGCCTACACTTCAAATTATTACCTACAAAACCATTGTCCGTAATATGAAATCTCTATTTTGGAAATAACCAATTGTCATTTTATGGGATCTAAATCAAGAGTAAATAACCGAAAAATAGGCTTGTTGGCTCCCTCAAATCATACAAGAAGTTAGTATTATTTATGTGTTCAAGTGAATCCGCATAGTTAAATCGCGGAGTGATGGTGGATTTATACATTCATTATATATCTCTACTTTTATTCATTTTAATCAGTATAATAACGTTATATGAAAAAGTCAGCTTACTCATAAAAGGAAGTAAAAATGGAGCTAAACATCCTACCATTGAGTCATTTATTAGTATCATTACCATTGTTAATTGTGCCTATGCAGCAGGTAAAGTATTTCTCCTTAAAGGGCTATGAATATTTTTATTGAAAATTATCATATTACCCAAAGTGTGAATGTAGGTACCCCCAGTAGGCCTATCAAATCGATTTTGATCTCTATATTCATACTAGGTATATCGATATCACACGTTTATGGACAAGAAAAAACTTGCTCTCAAGGACGACAAAAAGTCATTTTCAAACCTCAAACTATTTTTGATGAGAATGAACAAGGCTTTTCCGTTGTGCATCATTGGGCTAATGCTATTCATATAGATACTAAAAAAATAACACTTGAAAATGAAGCGGCTTTTTTTATTGAAAAATGTGATAAAAACTTTGCTGATATGGCTGAATTAGAAAGACATTTACGCAGTCGAAAATATTTACGTGATGCTAAAATAACCAGTGATAAAATGCTAGAAAATATCACCGTCACTACTTGGGACAATTGGTCGCTAATGCCAACCATCAGTTTTGGTCGCCAAGGGGGTGAAAGTACTTATAGCTTCGGTATAAAAGAGCGTAATTTACTGGGTTTAGGGATTGGAGTAGAGATTCAAACATATAAAAGTTCACAACGTAAAGGCTATAAATTAAAAAGTACTATTCCTTTATTTCGAAAAAAAAATATTGATATAAAATTACGTTTTGCCGACAACGATGATGGTACTCAACAATCGCTCTTTTTACAAAAACACTTTGCCAGCTTTTATACCAATGATGCCTATAACATTGGTTTTAATGAAGAGTCACATAACGACACCATTTATCAAAATAATAGTGAACTAGCAATATTTACGCATAATGTCAGTTTTAAAAATGCAGAATATGCTTGGCTTGATTCTAATACTAACAGTGCATCATTAAGATACCGTATCGGTATCACTCAAGACCAGCATACATTTTTTCCTGTAGATAACACTGAAAATAGTATTAACTCATCGTTTCTCCCGCAAGATCGAGACTTTATCTATCCATGGCTAGGTGTTGACTATATAGAGAAAAACTTTAAAAAACTGACCAATATCCATTTGATTACTCAAATAGAAGACTTTAATCATGGTTGGAAATTGAGCTCTCGCTTAGGAATTAGTGATGGTACAAAAAAAAACAATGCTTGGGCTTTATTTCAAGTAAATATAGGTAAGGGCTTTGAAATTCATGATAAAGCGCTATTACTTATGAATATAGCCCTTCATAATGACATTTATAAGCAACATGATAATCGCTTATTACTCAGCATTAATGCCGAGTATTTTTACAATATCGATCCGAGCTGGGGATTTTATTTAAGCAATACCAGTATAGTGAGTAAAAACCAATACCTTGATAAGCCTATTACTATAGGTGGAAGTAGTGGGTTACGAGGATTTCCGCTGCAATACCAACATGGCGAGCATAGTATAAAGTTCACTAGTGAAATACGATATTATCCACATATCAATTTATTTAAATTGTTTGATTTAGCGGGTGTAGCCTTCTTAGATAGCGGTAAATCTTTTGGTGATTCAGTCGCTGATAATAGTGAAGAGGCTTTATTGCATTCTGTCGGTATCGGCGCAAGACTTTATTCACCTCATTCAACCAGAAGTCATCAAGTGATACATATTGATTTTGCCTTTCCACAAAGTAATAACACTGGCATTAATAGCTTTGAAATCAGAGTTGAAGCGAAACATTCTTTTTAACCCTTAGACAAAAATACTAACTTCTCATAGAACCGATCACAAAAAACGTTTTAAAATTCGGTCGATTTGGGTTATACGTATTTTTTTAAGGAGTTTTTTCGGTTTATCCGGGTAGTCACTAACGCCTTCAATTTCAGTGTAATGATTAATCGGTTTGGCATATTTCATAATATTGATAAGTTCAGCAGAGACTTTAGGCATCAATCCTTGTGAAGGGTCATCAAGTAATAAACCGTTCTCTAAATCCAATGACCAAGCACGTGGGTTCAAATTATTACCTGTTAATAAATGATAACGCTCATCACTTATAATCCCTTTTAGATGAAAACTATTCTTTTCATTTTGCCATACATGTATAGTTAATAGTCCATTATCAATAAAGTTCTGATATCGTTTCACAAAACGTTTTAATAACATTTCATAAATATAAGGCACGATACCTATGGTGGTGAATTCGTTTTCATCTGCAATATAAAAATCATTCGCGGTTTTATCCCCTACAACAATTGTTATGTTTATGCCACGCTTTAATGCTTTAATCACATCACGCGCTAGTACTGGCGGTAAATTAAAATAAGGGGTTAAAATTAATAGTTTTTGTTCAGTATTTTTGATGGTTTGGCGAATCACTTTATTTAACTGATTTTTTCTCCGCCCATAACCAATCAAAGGCATAATTGATATTGGGTTAATAACAACACCAGATGCTTTTTTATCATCCGCAGGTTGTATTTTATAAGCTGATGTCTTTAACAAAGATCTCAACACAATGATATTACGCCTTTGCTGCGCTTGATTTGGTAAGTTTGGCTCATTTAATAAAGGAGCCAAATTGGATTTTACAAAAGTATTCGTTAGATACTGACAAAAGCTATTCGCTAGCGGCGCACAAGTAATTTGATAATAACGATCTAAGCGATACCGCGTTCCCTGCTGCATATAAATATCATTAATACTTGCACCCGTATAAAAAAGCACATCATCAAAAACCATACCCTTTAAATGTAACACGCCAAACAACTCTTTAGGTTTTACCGCAACGCCATAAATAGCAATTTGTTGTTGATATTGTTCAGCAAGTGCAAGATATATAGCCCGATTTCCCAGACTTCCTTTTTCACCTATAAGGCCACGTTGACCGCGATGATAATCAACAAAAATTTTTATGTCTAATTCAGAGGTTTTAGCCTTAGCTTGATACAATGCATGCAGCACTTCTCTTCCAGCGTCATCATCTTGTACATAAAGTGCTGATATATAGATACGTTGGCGAGCACTCGAAATCAGTGACAACAACTGTGCTTTATATTCTTTTGGCGTAGAGAAAATGTCTATATCACCACTACTAACCAATAAATTTTTCATTTCAAAAGTCAAAGGTAAAATCTTACTTACTTCACAATAATTACGTTAGCAGCAGTATAGCCTTGTTTTATACTGCTTTACACTGATTTACCAACAAATCACCGCATTAGATGATCACAGCTAACTCAGCTGCTTGTCGAATGGCACGTTTTGCATCAAGTTCAGTGGCAACATTCGCACCACCAATAAGGTGAACGCTCATACCACCACTTTCAAGCGCCTGCTGTAATTCTCGATTTGATTCTTGCCCTGCACATATAATGACATTATCAACTGCTAGTAATTGCTCTTTACCCTCAATTTCAATGAGTAAGCCATCATCAGTAATTGATTTATAACTCACACCCGGTAACATTTTAACGCCATGATTTATTAAATTAGTGCGATGCACCCAACCAGAAGTTTTACCTAAATATTTGCCCACCTTCGTCGCTTTTCGTTGTAATAAGGTAATTTGTCGTTCAGGTACGTAAGGCTGCGCTGATTTCTTTTCTAGCAGAGCACCTGATTGTTGATAAGCTTTATCTACGCCCCAATTTTTTAACCAGGCATTTAGGTCTGTCGTCAACGATTCACCTTTTTCCGCAAGGTAGGTAGCCACATCAAAACCTATGCCGCCAGCGCCAATAATGGCCACTTTTTCACCCACAAAAACGTTATCTCTCAATACTTGTAAATAACTTAGCACTTTAGGGTGATCTATCCCTTCAATATTCAGTTTTCTTGGCTTAATACCTGTCGCTAAAATCACCTCATCAAAACCAGCAGCTAAAAGTTTCTCGCTACTTTGTTCGTTGTTTAAATGGACCGGCACATTCAGTAAAATAAGCTGTTTATTAAAGTAGCGTAAGGTTTCATAAAACTCCTCTTTGCCCGGTATTTGTTTAGCCACATTAAACTGTCCCCCTATCTCACTTAATTTGTCAAATAACTCGACTTGATGCCCTCGCCTAGCCGCATAAACACTAAAGGCTAAACCGGCAGGACCCGCACCTATTACGGCTAATTTTTTAGACTTTTGGCTTTTATCAAGCTTATTAAGCGTAAGTTCCGTTTCATAACAGGCAAAAGGATTGACTAAACAAGAAGCACGTTGCTGTTTAAAGACATGATCCAAACATGCCTGATTGCAACCAATACAGGTATTAATTTCATCTGATTTGTTCTCTGCTGCTTTATTAACAAAATCAGCATCTGCCAGAAAAGGCCTTGCCATCGAGACCATGTCAGCCTGCCCCATCGCTAAAATATTTTCAGCTACCTCTGGTGTATTAATACGGTTAGTCGTAATCAAAGGTATTGACACTTCTTTTTTCATTCTCTCGGTAACCCAAGTAAATGCAGCACGTGGCACAGACGTTACTATGGTCGGTACACGCGCTTCGTGCCAACCAATACCAGTATTTATTAATGTAGCTCCAGCTTTTTCTACCGCCTTTGCCATAGTAACCACTTCATCCCAACTATTACCACCTTCAACTAAATCGAGCATAGATAATCGGAAAATAATAATAAATTTTTCATCTACTTTTGCCCGTACAGCTTTAATAGTTTCAATACCCAAACGCATACGGTTTTCAATAGAACCACCCCATTCGTCATCACGCTTGTTGGTTCGTACACAAGCAAATTGATTAATTAAATACCCTTCACTGCCCATGATTTCTACACCATCGTAACCCGCTTTAGCCGCTAAACTGGCAGAATGGGCATAATCTTTGATTGTGCTGTTAATTTGTCTTATTGACATCGCCTTAGGAGTAAAAGGGGTAATAGGCGATTTAACCTTGCTCGGCGCTACACTAAAAGGGTGAAAAGCATAACGACCTGTATGTAATAACTGTAGACATATTTTTGTTGGATATTTATGTACAGCTTTTGTCACTTGTTTATGTTTATTCACATGCCAAAAATGGCTTAGTTCACTGCCAAAAGGGGCAATTCTGCCACGCATATTTGGACTAACACCACCGGTAACAATCAACCCAACACCACCTTTAGCTCGGGCTTCATAAAAAGCGGCTAATTTTTTAAACCCCCCTTTTTCTTCTTCAAGACCCGTATGCATTGACCCCATTAGAATACGGTTAGCTAATTGAGTAAAGCCTAAATCTAAGGGCGATAATAAATGTGGAAATGGGCTTTCATTAATTGTTGGTGATGTCATGCTATCGTCCTATTGGTCATACCAGACAGTGTTAATTTACTTATATTTGTTGAATATTACAAGCAGATTTTGACACCTGTCAGATTGAAGTTTGATTAGGTCTATTTACTCGGTAAAATTATTATCGATAATTCGTTAATCATAGTAAAATTATCAATAAATAATAACTTATTGAATAACGGTATGACTTCAAAAAAAATAGATAAAAAAGCCCTTGTTGCCCTAATCGTTAAAAACTTGCAGCAAGAGTTATCACAAGCAATTAATGCGGCAAACGAAGCGCATGCAGCGGCAGTAGATGATCAAAGTGTCGCCGAGACGCAATACGACACCTTAGCCATTGAAGCGAGTTATTTAGCTGAGGGACAATCAAGACGAGTACAAGTACTGCAAGAAGCGCTGCTCAATTATCAAGAGTTAATCATAGTAGACTTCGATGAAAACAAGCCCATAGCGCTATCCGCTTTAGTACAATTTTACGCTGATAGCAAAAAGAAACGCTGGTTTTTCATAGGTCCCGCTGCAGGGGGATTTCGTTGCCAACTGAATGAACAACATATAACCGTGATCACACCAAAAGCGCCTATAGGCTTCGTCTTAATGCGGGGATTTGAAGGTGATTATATCGACGTGATGTTAGGTAATGGCAAGCTAACAGATTACATTGCTAGCGTGTATTAACCTTTATACATGAAATGTTTCAACGGAAATATTTACATTATACTTCCTGATGTAATAAAGCTTTAATAGCTAACAAATCAACAATTTTTTCATCTACTTTTAAGTAAGCAATAGTGGAACTTTTATTGGAACGATTATCAACATCATCATTAACTAAAGTGGCTTCAATAACGCCTGGCATGTTTATTAATAATTCCGCTATTTCATTCGCTTTGTCTTCAGAATCTATATTAGTAGCAAAACTAAAATTTTTAGATTTTTTCAGTTTTTCCATACCAAGACTCAGTATTAACCAAAGTACGCTAGCTATAGCCATGACTAAAAATATTGTGTTTTCACCAAAGCGACTTGCCACAACACCGCCAATAATTCCGCCAAAAAAAGCCCCTAAAAACTGACTACTTGAATAAACGCCCATTACGCTGCCTTTAACGCCAGCAGGCGCAATACGAGATAAAATGGAAGGCATGGTCGCTTCTAAATAATTAAAAGCAGTAAAGAACAACACGACAGAAAAAATTAGGCTCCATAAACCTGTTGGTAATAACCATAATAAAAACAACGCTAAACTCAGTAGTGCAATCGCAGCACTAAACATCGGTTTCTCTTGTTGTTTTTTCATAGCAAAAATCATAAATGGCACCATTAAAAAGAAAGAACCTAATAACGTAGGCAAATATATTTGCCAATGACTTTCTAATGCCAAACCACTCGCCACAAATTGCTTTGGCAAGGTAACAAAACAAGCAGTAAGTGCCATATGAAGAATAAACACGCCCCAATTCAAACGGGATAATTGTGGATGGCGGATCAATTTAACTATTTGCTCAGGCAACGCAACACTGTCGCCACGAGGCGCTTTATTAACTGAATAAGGCACCATAAATTGAATCAGTAACATAGCCAAAATAGTTAAAAACCCAGTAAACCAAAACAAGCCACTTAAACCAAATGCATCTGCCACTATTGGGCCTAGAATCATCGCAAAGGCAAAAGACAAGCCGATGAACATTCCAATAGTCGCCATCACTTTGGGACGTTGTTCTTCCCGGGTTAAGTCGGCAGCTAAGGCTAAAATTGCACTGGCAATAGCCCCCATGCCTTGCATAGCACGACCAAGCACTACGCCGTATATTGTGGTAGACATTGCCGCAACAATACTGCCCAGTAAAAATACGACTAAGCCTGCTAAAATTACCGGCTTTCTACCGTATTTATCAGATAAAATACCCATAGGTATTTGTAACAAAGCCTGAGTTAAACCATACGCACCAATAGCAAGCCCCAACCATAATGGGCTATATCCCGCTAACTGTTCGCCGTAAATAGCAAACACTGGCAATATCATAAAAAGTCCTAGCATGCGTACACCAAAAACACTGGCTAACGAAAATGCGGCTTTTTTCTCAATACGGTTTAAACCTGAAACACTCATGAAAATACATTACCTAAATATACGGAGAATTAAAAAACAGAAAAATTAAAAATCGCGGTAGTTTACCACGCAATGCACAACAACAAAATGCCCTACATTAGAACAAGAAAAAAGCAACGGTTGCGATAACTAACGCAATAACCAAGTTCAGCACTAGTCCTGCCCGCATCATTTGCTTTTGTGACACCAAACCTGATGAAAAAATAATCGCATTAGGTGGTGTCGCCACAGGCAACATAAAAGCGCATGAAGCACATAACGCAATAACTACCGCAAGACCTGCAGGAGGTAAGTGTAGATCGATTGCGACGGTCATAAACAAAGGTACTAGCAAGGCTGCACTAGCAGTATTACTGACAAGTTCAGTTAAAAAGATAACAAACACGCAAATAATGACTAAAACAAACCAAGTATTATCCGCAGGTAAATTACTACTGATTACATTTGCCAACCATACACTTGCCCCTGATGTTTCCAACAAAGCACTTAAGGTTAAACCGCCGCCAAACAAGATTAAAATTCCCCAGTTGGTTTTTTTAATAAAATCATCAAAGGATAAACATTTTGATCCCGTTAATAAAACAATAGCAGCCACTGCTAACATGGCATCAAAACCACTATTAATTCCCATAAAAGTCGCTAATGGTGTACTAAAAACCCAACCACAAGCAGTTAATGAGAAAATAACAATAACGAGATTGCGATGCCAACTCAACTCAACCACAGGTAACGTTAATTCGAGATGATTAGAGAACTTAGGCCTGAAAATAATAAATAACACCAATATCATCAAAGGGAATAACAAGGCAAACGTTGGTATGCCCCACTTGAGCCAGTCCGTAAAACTTAACCCCGCAGCAGACGCCGCAATTGCGTTAGGCGGGCTCCCAATTAATGTTGCCATGCCTCCAAGGTTTCCTGAATACGCAAGCCCTAGTAAAACAAAAATATACACGTTGGGTTGGTTTTTTTTATGTAGGCTATTGGCTTGCTGAGCGGATAGCAATCCTAAAGCGATAGGTAGCATTAAAGCAATTGTAGCGGTATTACTTATCCACATAGAAAGTAACGCCGTAGTAAAAAATAACAACAATACCGCGAACAGGGGCCTTCCTCTTGATAAAGAAAGCATTTTCACAGCAAACAAGGTGTCTAACGAATGTTTTTGCAGCGCCGCAGCTAATGCAAAGCCCCCCATAAATAGAAAGATAACGGGACTAGCAAAACTGGAAAATGCTTGTGTGGCCGGCAATATACCGCTAATCATAGCTAAAATAGGAATTAATAACGCGGTAGTACTAATAGGAAATGCCTGCGTTATCCATAACCAAGCAATCGCGACAAAAATAGCTAAACCCTGCTGAACTTGCGGCGATGCCTCAACGGTATTTACAATGATAAAAGCAAACAAAAACGACAACAGTATATTAACTTTTTTTATTTCCAACGTGTTGACCTTTTATGTTTATCTTTCTCTTAATTCTATTACATTGCTATAGCCAAGTGAATTCAAAAATAAAAGTGTTTAGCAACTGAACAAAACGCATGATTTATGGCATAATATTCGGCTGTAATTTTCGCATGAATTAGTGGATAAAAATGAGAAACATTGAAGTCAGAGGGGCTCGTACCCATAACCTAAAAGATATCAGTTTAACGATCCCCCGTGATAAGCTGGTAGTGATCACCGGACTTTCTGGCTCAGGTAAGTCATCACTGGCTTTTGATACTTTATATGCAGAAGGGCAGCGCCGTTATGTTGAATCATTGTCTGCCTACGCCCGACAGTTTTTATCACTGATGGAAAAACCTGACGTTGATCATATTGAAGGCTTATCGCCTGCCATCTCTATCGAACAAAAGTCAACGTCACATAATCCTCGTTCAACCGTGGGTACTATTACCGAAATTTATGATTATTTAAGGCTACTTTATGCCCGCGTTGGTGAACCTCGTTGTCCCGTACATAAGCAACCTCTCGCCGCACAAACTGTTTCACAAATGGTTGACAAAGTTTTAGCACTTGAAGAAGGCACCAAGGTAATGCTGCTTGCGCCAGTATTACAAAATCGCAAAGGTGAACATGTAAACCTACTTGATAACCTTGCCGCGCAAGGTTTTATTCGAGCCCGTATTGATGGTGAAGTGTGCGATTTATCAGATCCTCCAACGTTAGAGCTTCATAAAAAGCATACCATTGAAGTGGTTGTTGATCGCCTTAAAGTACGCCCTGATATTCAATTACGCTTATCCGAATCGTTTGAAACCACATTGGCATTAACTGCGGGCACAGCAAACGTTGCTTTTATGGATGAGCCAGAAAGAGAAGAACTACTCTTTTCTGCTAATTTTGCTTGTGCTCACTGTGGCTATAGCATGGAAGAGTTAGAGCCACGGTTATTCTCATTCAACAGCCCTGCTGGTGCGTGTAAAACTTGTGATGGCTTAGGTATTGAGCAATTCTTTGACACTAAACGCATTATTACCAATGACAAACTAAGCCTTTCGGACGGTGCAATACGTGGTTGGGACAAACGTAACTTTTACTATTTTCAAATGCTAAAAGCGTTATCAGAGCATTATAAATTCCCCCTAGATAAGCCTTTTAACAAACTAAGCGATGAAGCCATAAAAGTTGTACTTTACGGTAGCGACAAACAAGAAATTGAATTTAAGTACATGAATGATCGTGGTGATGTGGTACTGCGCAAGCACCCGTTTGAAGGCATTATTAATAATATGCAACGCCGCTATAAAGAAACCGAATCAAATGCGGTACGGGAAGAATTATCAAAATATTTAAACAGTCAGCACTGTCCCGATTGTAGTGGTAGTCGTTTACGTTTAGAAGCGCGTAATGTATTTATTGATGATACGCCATTGCCCGTTGTTGCAGAATTTGCCATTAGCGACGCTCTAGCTTTCTTTGAAGGCTTAACGTTAACAGGTCAAAAAGGTCAAGTTGCTGAAAAAATTCTAAAAGAAATTAATGAGCGGTTAGGCTTCTTAGTCAATGTGGGTTTGAACTACTTAAACTTATCTCGCGGAGCCAATACCTTATCAGGCGGAGAAGCGCAACGTATTCGTTTGGCCAGCCAAATTGGCGCTGGCTTAGTTGGTGTGATGTACGTTTTAGATGAGCCGTCAATCGGCTTACATCAACGAGATAACGAACGATTATTAAGTACGCTGATTCATTTACGTGATTTAGGTAATACGGTTATTGTGGTTGAACATGATGAAGACGCCATTCGCGCCGCTGACTTTGTCATTGACATAGGTCCTGGCGCGGGAGTTCATGGTGGTGAAATTATCGCCCAAGGGTCAATAGACGATATTTTAAATTGTAAGGACTCTCTTACTGGTAAATATTTATCTGGTGTAGAAAAAATTGAAATCCCGAAAAAACGCCATCCCTTTGATAAGAAAAATGTCGTTAAATTAAAAGGTGCTAGCGGCAATAATTTAAAAAACGTTGATCTAGTCATTCCCAACGGCTTAATGACTTGTATTACCGGTGTTTCTGGCTCGGGTAAATCGACTTTAATCAATGATACCTTATACAAGTTAGCGCACATTGAGCTTAACGGCGCAACGCTTGACGAGCCATCGCCTTATAAAAGTATTACGGGCTTAGAGAATTTAGATAAAGTTATTGATATTGACCAAAGCCCCATTGGTAGAACGCCGCGCTCAAATCCAGCCACCTACACAGGTATATTTACCGCTATTCGTGATATTTTTGCCGCCACTCAAGAATCACGATCGCGTGGTTATAAACCAGGTCGCTTTAGTTTCAATGTCAAAGGTGGTCGCTGTGAGGCTTGCCAAGGTGACGGCTTAATTAAAGTAGAAATGCACTTTTTACCGGATGTTTACGTGCCTTGTGATGTCTGTAAAAGTAAACGTTACAACCGTGAAACATTAGAAGTGCTCTATAAAGGTAAGAATATTCATCAAGTATTGGATATGACTATCGAAGATGCCTTTGAATTTTTCAAGGCTATTCCGGCAATAAAACGTAAGTTACAAACACTGATGGATGTTGGCTTAACTTATGTGAAGCTTGGGCAATCAGCAACAACCCTTTCTGGTGGTGAAGCCCAGCGGGTTAAATTATCTAAAGAGTTATCAAAACGCGATACGGGGCAAACCTTATACATTTTAGATGAGCCAACCACCGGCTTACACTTTCACGATATTAAACAGTTGCTGCAAGTGATCCATCGTTTACGTGATCACGGCAATACCATTGTGGTGATTGAGCATAACTTAGATGTAATAAAAACAGCTGACTGGGTTATTGATCTTGGCCCAGAAGGAGGTTCAGGTGGTGGTGAAATTTTAGTCACCGGTACGCCAGAGCAAGTGGCAAAGCATAAAACCTCGCACACTGCTCGTTTTTTGAAAACCTTATTGGATAAAAATTAATTGGCGTGATAACAATAGGGGTATCCGTATGAGTTGAAAGTATGCTCATATATACCCTATGACTACCTCATTTTATTGAGTACTATGCTTTGATATTAATATTATCACTTTGGTTTACCGCCGCATTGGCTAGTTTAAAACTGTTAGCAAAATTTTACCTGAACAGAATAAAATGGGTCAAAAAACACTCTGTGAATTACCGATAAATTTCATCCTGTTAACTGACTCAATACACCGTGACAATCATACTAGCCAAAGGTCTAATTGTTCAATTTTGTCGACACTTCTATAGTAACAGTTATAAAACACAACACATAAGGGCAACTCATGAGCTTCAAAGAACAGCAAGAAAAAGCTAAGGACTCAACAGAAGCATACTGGTTAGAGCAATCAGAACTTGTTTCTTGGTCTAAAGCACCAGAAACAATATTGTCGACAAATGAGAATGGATGGACAGATTGGTATGCTGATGGCGAACTCAATAGTAGCTATTTAGCATTGGATTATCATGTTGAGCAAGGCCGTGGTGAGCAAACTGCACTCATTTATGATTCGCCCGTGTCAGGCTCAAAACAAAAATTTACTTTTCTTGAATTAACTGAGTTAGTAGCAAAATTTGCTGAGGTTTTACAAAAGCAGCAAGTTGTCAAAGGTGATCGTGTACTTATTTATATGCCTATGATTCCTCAAGCCGTTATCGCTATGCTAGCTTGTGCTCGAATTGGTGCTGTTCATTCGGTAGTTTTTGGTGGTTTTGCCGCTAAAGAACTTGCTATACGTATTGACGATGCAGAGCCTAAAGTTATTGTTAGTGC
>DPHE01000071.1:34981-44074 GCA_003521815.1 Colwellia sp. | reverse complement strand
ACTGTGAATGTGGTCGTGGTCTATAAACACAAAAAGCGCCCCGCAGAAACCGATAAACCTAACAATATCTCCTTTTGAAACCTCACTAAAGTCTGTAACTAATCTTCGCAGTGTGTAACTCTATCAAATCTATCAAATCACGATAACATATACCCTAACTTTTATACAGAACAGTAATGGGATGTAAACCCTGATATACAGGTATATCTGAACTCTTATCAATATATATACCAATAACACCAAAGGTATATCTATGATGTCGCTTAGTGCAGAACCCAAAGTCCACTCCTCATCTAGATTCAAAAAACTAAGAGATTAAAGTTGATAGAAAATTTTACCTTCAAGGTGTTTCTACACGGTAAATATCACACCTTTTTAATCACATTGAATTGTTTACTCACCTAGTTCTGCCTGTTTATGGTATTGGATAATCAATATATGAATATGGTGACGATTAAGGTTTAGTTATTAAATCTTTACCTCCCTCATTTATTATGTTTAAAATAAAACTATGTTAAAACAGTTTTTTATTATCTACTTTAAAGACTCTTGTAAAGAATATTTAAAAGAGTCATGTGAAGTTTTCCCCATAGTAACCCAATTATCAAATGCAACTTTAATATAAGGTTTGATTGAATGGTAATCTTTATATGGATACTTGTATTTTTTATTTGGTCTAGGTGCTGATAATAAAACTTGTTTATATTTTTTATCATTTTTCATAAAAGACCGTTTAGATTGAATGACCTTATTAACTGCATAAGTCCATCCTATACATGAACTAATATCACCTTCTATTTGTGATATATTTTTGGGATATGTATTACCAATATTTTTCATTTCTTTAGATTTTAATTTAGATATCATTCCATTGGTTACGCTTTTACCCGTTTCTTCACCGAGATATAGTCCTGTTAAAATTCCAGATAAAGTACCTTGTTGGGTAAAGTATTGACCAAGATCTTTCTTTGTTATCTGTACAGAAGTCATAATCATAAATAGAGATGAACAATAATTTGCTTTTTTATAATCTTGTTCTGCTGTCTTCCCATGCCACTCTCGTGCTAACTTCTGTGCTTCTGCTATCTGCGATGAAGTCATCATCTTCGCAACACGTCCTCTATTCTTTATCGCATTCTTATCACCACTAACTGCCGCAATATGCCAATACATATGTGCCATTACATAGTCCTGAAGAACACCTTGACCTTTGACATACATCACCCCTAAGACGATTTGTGCGTCAGCATGTCCTTGTTCTGCTGCTTTGCCATACCACTTGAATGCTTCTTTATCATCCTGAAGCACACCTTCTCCATTTTCATACATCCGCCCTAAGGCGTATTGTGCTGAAGCATGTCCTTGCTCTGCTGCTTTCGTATACCATTTGACTGCTTCTTTATCGTCCTGAAGAGCACCTCGTCCTTTGGCATAACTCACCCCTAAGTTATATTGTGCTGCAGAATTTCCTTGCTCTGCTGCCTCTCTAAACCACTTGACTGCTTCTTTATCATCCTGAATAACATCTCTTCCATTCGCATACATCAACCCTAGGTTATATTGTGCGTCAGCAACTCCTTGCTCTGCTTTTACCCTACAATCAGGTACATCTAAATCTTTTATACAATCCCCTGCGTAAGCACTTGAGAATGTTGTCATCAGTAAAGTAAAACCTATATTCAGAAGTATTTTCATATCGTTTATTAATCCTTTATATTTCAGCAGTTTTTTTAATCATCTACCTGCCCCAGTTCTACCTAAGACCAATAGTAAAGGTAACAGATCTATACATGTGATACACCTGTAAATATTCACTTGTATAAATAGATATACCAACAACAAAAAAGGTATGTCTATGACACCAACCACACAATTCCGTATAAATGTAGACCTCAAAGGTCTGTTCAAAGACGTCTGTGCCTATAACAAAGTTTCTATGTGTGAAGTCGTTACCCATCAAATCCAATCGTACATCCATAAACAAACTAGAGACCCAACATTGATGCAACACCTAAGGGCACGAGAGACCGAAATACAGACTGGTTTAGTCCAAGACGAATACAAGATTTGGGTCAAACCAGAAACGTTAATCAATGAGGATGACTGGCGACATTTTCTCTAATACTTAAATAATAGGAAACAATAAATGAACAATATAATAGAACAAACCAATGATCTTGAATCTATAATAAGTGAACTACAATTACTTACTGAAACTCATCGTTGGAGAACAGGACGATGAAGACCTTTGATGAAATAAGAGGGACTGAGACCGAAGACCTTAACGAATCACGAATACTCAAAAAGGGTATTGCTACTGCCTATGGACTGCGTGCGAGAAACGAAGGCAATAAGGTTGAGACAGAACTCGCATCTGCAAAGAATGCATTGAGACCTCGTGTAGGCGATACCATCGAAGAACAATTGAAGAGACTACAGGAAGGACTGATTCAAATGTGTGATGCGAACATTGCATTAAGACACCAACTGGGTGCAATCACTGCAATAGTTGTATCGGGAACACTATTTAATGAACGCACCAATAAACAGTTAGAAAAGGTTCTGCGTGAACGGTAGATATGTATGTTCTATTCATATTAACTCTCATATTTTTGCTTCATCATCATAACAACATAGTCTAAATCACTGTCATCTTTTAAAAGGTACTCGTATTGTTCTTTATGTGTACCTTTTTTCAACTTGAAAACAGAGTTTGGGTCTTTTAGATCAAATATTATCTTTTGAGAAGTTACATCTCCTTTAAAATCTGTCCTTCGAAGGAGATGTATCTTAATCTGGTTCTTTTGGATGTTTAGATAACCCTTAACTTTATTTTTATTCAGGATACTGATATGTGCTTTTTTGAATCTAAAATCTACACCATCCCAAGTGAAAAGTCGTTCCTTTAATTCAAAGTACAGACTCCTGACGTTTGGACTCACATTACTCAAGTGACTATCCTCGTTAAACACCTCTATTTCATCAGTAACGTTCTTTATGACCGTACTTTTTTCTTTGCCAATTCCTTTAATACTTTCTTTTGATGAAGACGATATTTGATTAAGACCGATAGTATTGTTTGAGAATCGTGAAATCTCCCATAATTCAAAGGGCACATCTTTGAAATTAACACTAGTTTTCTGATAAGAACTAAAGGATGGAGACACGAATATAATTCGAGATTGAGACCAGTCAATTGAATTTCTCTTTAAAGTATCTTTCATAGTTTCATTAAACTCTAAGACGAAATCAGACTTATTGTTTAACATTGTTGAAAGATATGAGTACCCTTGGTCTATTACTGAGTATGATTTATCTCTCTTGTACTCAATAATTACGAAAGAATTAGTTTCCTCATCAAAACAGAGTGAATCTAACCTAAAGTCACCAACAGTGAATTCACTCTTAACCATCCGAAGACCAAAGAGTTCTTCGGTATTGTTCTCAATTATGTCCTGTATCTCTTTCTCAAGTTTGAAGGGTACAGAATCCAGTGAAGTTAGCGACTTGTTTTTTAGTTCAAAAAGTTGGTTCATATCATTCTACTCGAATCATTATAGTTGATTCATATATTAATAGGGAGACGTACAGACTATGCCGATTGTTCGTCTATGACCTTACTATACAGTGCCTGCACCCACAGACAAGATCTTTGTGATGGTCTTATATCCCTGCACGTACAGAACAGTGCAATCACAAGCATTATGACTACTGATGTTCTTTTAAATGAAAGGACTAATCAACAAACCGATATGATCTTGAATCTATAATAAGTAAAATAAACACAATAAATAGTTTAGTCTACTCTGGTTACAGTGTTGATAGTTTTAACAATTTCATCACATCAGATAATATATGTACTTCGTTGTATGATCTTTCATCAAAGAACAGAAACGTTAAAATCATTCTGTTAGTTACATAAATATTAATCAGTTAATCAGTTACTAGTGATTTTTATTTATATTTCATACTTACTTCATATCCATTTCTCACGAGTTTATCCAATTCATATTTAATATTAATTTTATCAACCGGTTCAATTACAAATATTTTATTAGGATTACTGTCTTTGATACTTTTTAAGAGAGAAACTTTAGTGGGTTTTATGATCCTGTTCTCGTATCTGTTGAATAACATTAAATATTGCCTTTGATTTTAACGTTAATTTCATTCTTTGATCCCATAAAATCTTTCTAATCTAATATCTAGATGATTTCTTGATTAGAAATGACCTAATCAAATAATCAGTAAATTCTGTTGAACCTAAGCAACAGACACACTTCACCAGCAAAATGAAGTGTGTCTTTTACCAGTTGAATCTGAAGTTTCCAAACACCCCTTAGTCAGTGAAACCTCTTTAGAGGATTAGGCAGGTCAATGGTCGCCTTTTAATCACTTTTCACCCCTATGAAGGATGACGGTTGTTCCAGATACCGACTAGGGAAGCACCTGGACTCAATAAGGGTTGCGAATCGTACAAACATTGCCCTCTCACTTTACATCTGCGAGTTATCCCTGATGTGATGGGATGGTTGGTGCCGATTGGGTCAGACAGAACTGACCTTCGTTACGCACGTCACAACTATTGTTAAACTCATATATCTATATATATGTTTTAGAACCAAGAAATGGTTAAAATATGAAATAAGTTGAAAAAAGTTTACCTACAGAAAAACCGACTATTTGAGTGCAAAGCATCTAAACCTTACTTTAAACGTGGACAGAGTTACGATGTAGAACAAGCAAGTGATGAACTTTATCTTACTCGTCTCCTAAAACGACGAGTACAAGGATATGTCTCCAGATACTTCAAACAAGCAGATGAACTAATGTTCAATATCTCACAAGGAAGTTTGGACGCACCCGATTAGGAAAATAAGGTTTTAGTATTAGTAATGTCTCAAATCTTATCAATAGACCTTACCCAAGTGATGATGAATACTTCACTCAATAACTCTATCAATAGAAAGGTATTGCCTTTTTGATAGGGATATATCACAACATCTTAGACCTCAAAGATAGAGTTATACAGATATGAAGATTGGGTACGCTAGAACAAGTACGATTGAACAACAATACTCTTTGGAAGACCAAATTGAGAGATTGAAATCTCAGGGGTGCGAGAAGATATATTCTGAGAAGGTGTCATCAGTTCAATCTCGTCCCGAGTTTACTGCCTGTATTGATTTCGCAAGGGAGGGAGATGTAGTAGTCATAACCAAGTTGGACAGATTTGCGAGGTCTATTACAGACCTTTGGAAACATATCTCAAAATTAGAAGAGAAAGGTGCATCACTCCATATTCTTGACCTAAACCTTGATACATCTACCCCTAATGGACGTTTGCAAATCACCCTTCTTGGTGGCATTGCACAATGGGAACGGGAAATGATGTTGGAACGTCAGAAGATAGGAATTGCGAAGGCAAAGTCGGATGGAAAGTACAAAGGTCGTGTTCCTACCGCAAGACGGTTGGAGAAGGACATCCAGTCCCTTCATCTTCAAGGTATGAAACCTTCTATGATTGCGAAGGAACTCAATATCGGTGTTGCTTCTGTCTACCGATATCGGAGTCAGGAGGTTGTCTAGTCTCTATTTATAAATTGAGGGCAAGTTAGTATGAAACATAAAACCTATGATGAACTAATAAAGATGGTTGCAGAGTTCCGTTTGGAACATCACAACCTGACAGATGATAAACTGGATAAATTAGTACTACGCACATTTAAAATTGATCGTGCAACATTGCGTGATATTGATGGCGTGACAGACTTAATTAGTCAGGTTGAAAACGACCCTCAATAGACTGGGTAATGTTCCTAGTAGCACCTCTAACCATCATATCGTCTTGGATATGACGATAGTGATTTTCTATATGGGTGGAAGAAGTACCAGATATATAAGCAACATCTGCAATAGGAACGCCAGCATCCATCCTCATAGTGATACCAAAGTGTCTTAGCGAGTAGTAAGACAACTTCCTTTCACTATAGTCGGGAATATCTATACCTCGCATAATCGCATCCCAATGTTTATAGAGTTCCCTAGTTCCTAACTGAAGAGTTCCAGTTTTGTTGGTGAATAACAAGTTATCGGGTTCAGTGTAAGGAGAATAAGAACGCAATCTTTTGATGTAGTCTCCACCCCGAACAATAATAGTTCGTTCATTACGAACTTTGGATGTTTCCTTCCTTATTCGTAGTTTCACGAGGCAGACTTTTCTACCTGTCTCATCTACCTCATCTCGGTAACCTAAAACATCATTCCAAGTCATTTGACGAAGTTCACCCGTTCTCATACAAGTGTTAGACAGGGTGTATATATAGTCTCTTATCTTATTGCGTTCCAATCTTTCCTCTGGGTCAGGGCATTCCTTCTTACTTACATAACTGCGCAAAAACGAGGTAAGTTTGTCGTATTCACCCTTCTCTTTATCAAAGATATCTCTTTTACCTATATCACCTTTAGATATTTTTATTTCACGGAAGAGCATCTTTGGGAAGTGACTCAATCCTTCACGATAAGCGAACGAAAATATTTGACCTATCGTCGCAGTTTCATTGCGAATAGTCACGAGACTGATGGTCGGATTATCCAACCGACGCATATGTATCCAATCATAGAATGAGTTTTTATCTAACTCTGCAACTCTTAATTTCGGAGACTTAGTTCGCAACAAAGCGCGACATTGGGATTTAATAGTTCCTAGTCGTGCCTTAGTAATACCTCCTTCTACACCAACGTCTTTTGTTCTCCAATTAATATAATGATCCACCAATTCTTCTAAAGTAATACCAAACAACTTTCTACCTGAAGCGATATCACTGTGGGTCTCAAGAATCAGTTTCTCACCACGAATGATGGCAGTTTCGTAATCTGTAGTTTTCAAGGAACGACGAAGGTATTTTTTTTCTGTAGGTAACCAAACCCGACACTGATAGATATGACCATTACGGGGCATACGATAGATCTCACCGCGTTCCCCTAGGATCCAATGGTTATCAGTTTTTTTGTTTACAGACACAGATGTACCTTATGAAAGACAATCGTCTCTCTAGTGTGAAAGATTCTGTGAAACTATAAAGCAAAAACCCCTTTAAAACAAGGGGTTTATTGAAGTGTGAAACGAGTGTGAAAATAATAACTACAATAATACCAATGACTTATGATATGACTCTTATTCCCACTCGATAGTCGCAGGTGGTTTACCTGATATATCGTAAACAACTCTTGAAATACCATCGATTTCGTTAATAATACGGTTTGAAACCAAACCTAAGAAATCATACGGTAAATGTGACCAACGAGCAGTCATAAAGTCAATCGTTTCAACACAACGTAATGATACAACCCAGTCGTATTTACGCGCATCACCCATAACACCTACTGATTTTACGGGTAAAAACACGGTAAACGCTTGGCTTACTTTAGTGTATAAATCATGTTTGTGTAATTCTTCAATGAAAATAGCATCTGCACGGCGTAATAAGTCAGCATATTCTTTTTTCACTTCACCTAAAATACGCACTCCTAAACCCGGTCCAGGGAACGGATGACGGTAAAGCATGTCGTAGGGTAAACCTAGCTCTAAGCCAATTTTACGTACTTCATCTTTAAATAATTCACGTAATGGTTCAACTAAACCTAATTTCATGTAATCAGGTAAACCACCTACGTTATGATGGGATTTAATTACATGGGCTTTACCAGTTGCAGACGCAGCTGATTCAATCACGTCAGGGTAGATCGTGCCTTGTGCTAACCATTTTGCATTATCAAGCTTGTTCGATTCTTCTTCGAAAACGTCAATAAAGACATTGCCAATAATTTTACGTTTGGCTTCTGGCTCACTCTCACCGGCTAAACGATCTAAGAATCTATCTTCCGCTTCAATTTTAATGATGTTTAAACCAAAGTGGTCACCAAACATATCCATGACTTGCTGGCCTTCGTTTAAACGAAGTAAACCGTTATCAACAAATACACAGGTGAGTTTATCGCCAATTGCGCGATGTAATAACATCGCAACAACGGATGAATCTACACCACCTGAAAGACCTAAAATGACTTCATCGTCACCGACTTGTGCTTTCATTTTAGCGATTGCATCATCAATGATTGATGCTGAAGTCCATAATTTTTCACACTGACAAATTTCAACCACAAAGTTTTCTAAAATACGTAAACCTTGCTTAGTGTGCGTTACTTCAGGATGAAATTGTACGCCGTAGAATTGTTTATCTTCGTTAGCCATTGCGCCATACGCACAACTGGCTGTCTGTCCCACGGTAACAAAGCCTTCAGGGATAGCAGACACTTTGTCGCCGTGACTCATCCAAACGTCTAGTAAACCATTACCATTATCACCAATGCTATCTTCAACATTGTTAAATAACGCCGATTTAGCAATTAACTCAACCGCAGCATAGCCAAATTCTTTATGGTCAGAGCTTTCAACGCCGCCGCCAAGCTGTTCAGCCATAGTTTGCATGCCATAACAGATACCTAATACAGGAACACCAGCGGTGAACACATATTCTGGCGCACGCGGTGAATTGTCTGCTGTTACTGATTCAGGGCCACCGGCAAGAATAATGCCTGTCGGATTAAATTCTTTAATTTGTGCTTCAGTCACATCCCATGACCAAAGTTCACAGTAAACGCCAATTTCACGCACACGACGAGCAATAAGCTGAGTGTATTGTGAACCAAAATCTAATATCAGTATGCGGTGATCATGAATGTCTTTACTCATGGTGTTTCTCATTTTAACGGCTCATTAATTTAGAGCGGTGTATCTTAAGTAAAAAGCTGAGTATCCCTATTGTGATAAACTCAGCCTAATTGAATTTTTTATCTCTTACATTAATAAAGAGATTGAATGTTTTACAAAGTAGCTTTGTTCGAGAACAAAGAAGAAGCGCGGAGTTGACGCTAGTCAATGAGCACTTCTGATTCCGTTATCGTCAAATCTACAAAGTAAAACTAGCCTGTACGATAATTTGGCGCTTCTTTAGTGATGGTAACGTCGTGTACATGTGACTCGCCCATACCTGCTGACGTTATTTTCATAAACTCAGGCTTAGTGCGCAT
>DPHE01000071.1:0-34698 GCA_003521815.1 Colwellia sp. | reverse complement strand
CCTTCTGGTACTAATTTATCTGCTTCGCCATCAGTTTTTTGGAAATAACGATCACTTGAACCTTCTTTTTGATCCATCGCACCTAAAGAGCCCATACCACGGTATGATTTATAGTAACGACCTTGATAAAGTTCAACTTCACCCGGTGCTTCTTCAGTGCCAGCTAACATGCTACCCACCATAACACAGTGTGCGCCAGCAACGAGTGCTTTAGCAATATCACCTGAAAAACGAATTCCGCCGTCAGCAATCACTGGAATACCAGTGCCTTTCAATGCTTCAACTGCGTTTGAAATAGCCGTTAACTGTGGAACGCCAACACCGGTAACTATACGTGTTGTACAGATTGAACCTGGGCCAATACCGACCTTAACTGCATCAACACCGGCATCAGCCATTGCTTTCGCACCAGCCCCCGTCGCAACGTTACCCGCAATAATTTGTAAATCAGGGTATTTATCACGCGTTTCTTTTACGCGATCCAATACACCTTGTGAATGACCATGAGACGTATCAATTAATAGCACATCAACGCCAGCAGCAACCAAAGCGTCAATACGCTCGTCGGTACCAGCACCAACGCCAACAGCTGCCCCAACGCGTAAGCGGCCTAGCTCATCTTTACAAGCATTAGGTTTGTTTTCAGCTTTTTGATAATCTTTCGCTGTAATTAAACCCACTAATTTAAACGCGTCATCAACAACTAATATTTTTTCAATACGATTCTCATGCATTAACTCTAAAATTTCTTCTCGAGCAGCACCTTCTTTCACGGTTACTAAGTCTTCTTTAACTGTCATTAATGCTGATGCAGGCTTTGTTAGGTCTGTTTCAAAGCGTAAATCACGACCCGTGATAATACCAACTAGGTTATTGTTATCATCAACTACCGGGAAACCTGTAAAGCTTAAGTCATCGGCTTTACGCATTATTTGTTCAATAGAATCAGAGGCTTTGACAGTTTTCGGATTGGATACAATACCACTTTCATACTTTTTAACTTGCTTCACATTACTGGCTTGTTCTGCAATAGTCATATTTTTATGAATAAAACCTAAACCACCTTCTTTCGCTAATGTAATAGCTAAACGCGCTTCAGTAACTGTATCCATAGATGCAGAAACCATAGGTACATTTAAAGTGATTTTTCGGGTTAAGTGAGTTTTTAGATCAGCTGTATGAGGTAGTACCGTTGAATGAGCAGGTACTAATAGAACATCGTCAAAAGTTAACGCTTCTTGGGCAATTCGTAACATCGCAATATCACCAGAGTTAGATGTGAAGTGAGTACTAAAGTCGTATAAGTTAGTACTTAATATTGCGGCAGAATTTTAACTGTTTTCTTTGGTTAGGTAAACATAAATTTTCCTTCAAATGGTATTATTTTCACTGGAGGATGTAAAATAAATAGACTTTAAACAGGCTTCCATCAAACATCCGTAAACTCGCATCTTGAGGTGGTTTGGGTATATACTCTTGTTCCAACACGGTTTAACTGATTGAACATCTTTTTTTATGGCAGCACAGCACATTTTACAAGTAAGTGAGTTAACCAAAAAAGTCCGCTTTATTTTAGAAAGCGAACTCAACACGGTGTGGCTTACAGGTGAAATATCTAATTTCATTGCGGCGAGTTCTGGTCATTGGTATTTATCGCTTAAAGATAGCAAATCTCAAGTTCGCTGCGCTATGTTTAAAGGCAGTAATCGTCGTGTCAGGCTGCAACCACTTAATGGTCAACAAGTATTAGTGCGCGCCAAAGTATCCTTGTATGAGCCGCGAGGTGATTTTCAATTAATTATTGAACAAATGGAAGATGCGGGTGAAGGCGTATTACGTCAACAATATGAACAATTAAAAAACAAACTCAATGTCCTTGGTGTATTTTCTCAAGTACACAAAAAAGTCATACCTGAGCACATTCAAACCGTCGGTATTGTTACTTCACCTACCGGTGCTGCTGTTAAAGATATTCTATCCGTATTGAAGCGTCGAAATCCTAACATTAAGGCCATTATTTATCCGGCATTAGTTCAAGGAGAATATGCAAGTAATGATATTTGCCATGCTATTGCTCAAGCGAATAACAGACAAGAATGCGATGTACTGATTGTGGGGCGCGGTGGTGGTTCTTTAGAAGACCTGTGGCCGTTCAATGAAGAGTCGGTGGTGCAAGCGATTTATAATAGTAATTTACCCATTATAAGTGCTGTGGGTCATGAAATTGATACAACATTAAGTGATTATGTAGCCGACTTACGTGCGGCTACCCCTTCAGCGGCAGCAGAGTTAGTAGCAACTGACAGTGGTGAATTATTAAATAAAATAACAATATTTCAACAACGCTTATTCAATGCTATCAACCAAAAAAACACGGTTTTATTGCAACAACAAAATCATATTCAACACAGGTTAGCGCAAGTTCATCCTGAGCAAAAACTACGAGTACAACAACAAAAGCACGATGAATTGAGCCTGCGCTTATCAAACGCAGTTCAACGGTTTATCGTGCAATCGACACAACAACCAAAACTACTACAACACAGATTAACACTGTTATCCCCTGCAAAAATAATCACTACACAGCAAAACCAGGTAAAACAGCAAGAGCAAAGATTGATTCATGCGATGCAAAATAGTTTACAGTATAAGCAAGAGTCTTTTGTGAATCTAATTGATCAAATTCAATTAGTGAGCCCATTAGCAACAATTGCTCGCGGTTATAGCATTACACGAGGTAAAGATAATGTGGTGATCAATTCAATTGCACAAGTCACGCTAAACGACGAGATTACTGTACAAGTTACTGATGGTTCGATTAAAGCCCGAGTACTCTAGTGTACGAGAAAATGTTAGCTCTACACTATATTTTTAAAGCCATAGCATTAAATCCGTTCCTATTTTAGGTAACTAACCCGTAAAAACCTTCCTAAATTTTCCCTGCAGGCTTAAGGGGTATAGTGATAAAAATTAAAAGTCATAAGTCATAAGTCACTACTGGAAAGAACGAATAGCAAGTGAGCTCATTCGAAATGCTATTCTAATCACCTACCACTCGTTACTTATTCTCTTTATTATACCCTTGAGTTGCTCTCGCAATTTTCTTTTGTTCGGTATAGTTTAATTTTTTCTTACCTGCAAATGGGTTAGAGGTTTCTCTAAATTCAATACGAATAGGTGTACCCATAATTTTTAATGATTTACGGTAATAATTCATTAAATAGCGTTTGTATGAGTGAGGTAATTTTTTAGCTAAATTACCATGGATAACAATAATAGGTGGATTATAGCCACCTGCATGAGCATACTTTAATTTAATTCTACGACCATTATGCATAGGTGGTTGGTGATCAAATGCAGCCATATCCAATATTTTAGTCACCATCGCGGTAGAAATACGTTTGGTAGCACTGATAAAGGCTTCCTCTACTGACTCATATAAATGTCCAACACCTGTGCCATGTAGTGCTGAGATGAAGTGAATTTTAGCAAAATCAATAAAACCTAAACGTCTGTCTAGCTCTGTTTTAATTCTATCCTTAGCATGATCTTCTAGTCCATCCCATTTATTGACAGCCAATACCAAAGAACGACCAGATTCTAAAATAAAGCCGAGTAAACTTAGATCTTGATCACTAATACCTTCACGGGCATCAATTAATAATAAGCAAACATTAGAATCTTCAATAGCACGTAATGTTTTGATCACTGAAAATTTCTCTACTACGTCAGTAACATTTTTTCGACGACGAATACCGGCAGTATCAATTAAAGTATACGAACGACCATTATGTTCCATCGGAATATAAACACTATCACGAGTAGTGCCTGGTGCATCAAAAACAACGACACGCTCTTCACCTAAAATACGATTCGTTAAAGTTGACTTACCGACATTCGGCTTACCAATAATAGCTAACTTGATTGTATCATTTTCTTTTGGTGCTTCTTCTATCTGTTTTGCAAGCTCAGCTTCAGTAAGCTCCCGCTCATAGTCACCGTCAAATTCACCTTCTTCACCATCAGCTACTTTAGGTTGTCCCAACGCTTCAATATGTGGAGTAAGTGCTAATGTGAGTAATTGAGTTACGCCACGACCATGGGCTGCAGCAATTTTATGCACTTCTTCACCAAGACTTAACGCATAAAATTCGCCAACAGCCGAGTCAGCATCTATACCATCAACTTTATTCGCCACAAGAAATATTTTTTTGTCTTGTTTGCGTAAATAATCAGCAATACCATAATCTGCGGACGTTAATCCATCTCGGGCATCAACTAAAAACAAGACAGCATCAGCCTCGTCAATAGCCGTCAACGATTGTTCAGCCATTAATAGATCAATGCCCTCTTCATCACCATTAATGCCACCCGTATCAATCACAATAAAGGGATGTTCTTCAACTTCCGCTTGGCCATATTGACGATCACGAGTTAAGCCAGGGTAATCTGCAACTAAAGCATTTCTAGAGCGGGTTAAGCGATTAAATAGTGTTGATTTACCAACATTTGGTCGGCCAACTAGGGCAACAACAGGAAGCATGAAAACCTCAAAAATGAAATAAAGCCTGAATTCTAGTATTAACTACAGAATGAATAAGGCTATTTATATAATATAAAAACAAGCAACGGCTCCAACGCAAAGTGCAAAGGAGCCGTATATAATTTTAATCTAAAAAATCAATTAAAAGTAATAATTTCTACTTTTTAATTGGTGTTTCAATGGCCTGTAAATCACCATTTTGTGATTGGCTATATAAAACGTTATCAAACACGGTTGGCGTTGAGTGTATGCCACTGCTATCAATTTCATGTCTAGCAACAATGTCACCATTTTCTTGGTCAAACCAATGTAAATAGCCTTCAAAATCACCTACTACAACATAATCATCGATAACCGCAGGGCCCGTAACACCACGGTTAGTAAGTGCTAAATTACTCCAACGCTCAATACCACTTATTCTATCAATAGCATAAACATGGCCGCGTAAATTGGTTAAGAAAATTGTATTACGATAAATCGAAATTTGTCGATATGATGAATATTGACGTTTCCACAGCACTCGTCCACTTTTCAATTCTATTGCGGCTAAGTTTCCTCGTGAAGAGACAGCATACACTGCATCACCAAAAGCAACAGGAGATGAATCAACATCAATAACGCGTTCAAGCTCAGTTGAACCCGTTGGTTCCCCTATGTCAGTTGACCAACCTTGCTGGCCGTTATGTAATAAATAAACATTAACGCCACCTTTACCCGTACCTACGAGAACACCACCCGACGCAATCACCGGCTGACTGATACCACGTAACGTTAAAGCAGGAACATCTTGTTCGACTTTCCATAACTCTTTACCATCATCAACATTAAAAGCTTTCATAATACCTGAGGCGGTATTTACCACAACAATACCCGAATCGACTGCGGGTGCAGATATAATCTCACCTTTAATATCCGCTTGCCAAACAAGTGCACCCGATTGTGCATCTAAAGCATATATTTTGCCATTTTCACTACCAATAAAAACTTTATTTAAGCCCGCAACGGGGCCACCTGCAAGCAATGCTGAAACTCGACTATCCCAAAAGCTACGTTTATGATCAACATCACTTAAGTCAACTTGCCAAAGTTCTTTACCTGTTTTCACATCAAAGGCAACAACATCACCCATTCGGCTAGCACTGTAGACGGTATCATAGGCAACAACAGGTTTAAGGCGAGAAAAGTAATTTCCACTGCCATTACCCACACTTTTTCCCCATAAAACACTAGGTGTAAACTGTTGGTTTATTTCAACAAGTTCGGAAACTAGATCACTAGTATCGTCCTCTTCATCTGTTGAAGAACAGCCAAATAAAGCGCTGGATAATAAAAGTACGGCTAGTATGTTTTTGTGACTTTTTAAAAAGCTCTGATTAGCTTTTTTATTAAATAATACCATTGAACAACCTTATTTACTGAGCAGCGGGAACTGTGGACGTTAAATTAACTGCCGTCGCTAAATCATCTAATTTCATTTGCAAACTTGGGCTACTGGCGAGACCATCAGCGGCAATAGCCACTTGGTAGGCATTACGCGCTAACTCTTTTTTGCCTTGTAATAAATAGGTATCACCTTTTATTTCTTCAACCGCCGCCGTGAATGATTCAGGTAACGGTTTAGCTAACGTTGCAAATGCTTGTTCGTATTGCTCTAACTGAATTTGAACCCGTGCTAAACGTAAGCTAGCAATACCTTTAATGCCATCAGTAGGTGCACTGGCAATAGCCGCCGTTAATTGTGTTTTTGCAACGGCCCAATCTTGTGTTTTTGCAGCTGTTTTAGCTAGTGCTAATGCAGTGAATGACGCATAACTAGTGGTTGAATTTTCACTAATAAATTTCGCCGCATTTTCACTAAATGCTTGCTTATCTGTATCGCTATTTTCTATTAGTGTTTGGTAGTTATTTGAAATAGCCAATTCATTAGCAAGTTTATTGTCTTGGTAGTAGTTAAAACCGATAAAGCCGACAAAACCTAAAACAATACCAGCAATAATCATATTGCCATTTTCTTCCCAGTAACTTTTAATTGCTTCTACTTGTTGTTCTTCTGTTTGATAAATATCCACTTCTTCACCTTCAACTAAACGTCTTAAATTAATGCCATTAATAAATTTGGAATTTGCTCAAATGCCAAGCTTTGTTGTTCTTGTTGTCCACGTAAATATTTAACCATAACCTGTTGCTCTGCAATTTCGTTATCGCCTAATATTAGTGCAATTTTTGCACCTGACTTATCAGCACGCTTTAATTGTTTTTTCATATTGCCGCCACCGCAGTGACATTGCAAGCGAATATCAGGTACTTGATCTCGCCATTGTTCAGCTAATTGGTTTGCCGCTATTTGAGCGCCGTCACCTAAAATCACCACATACGCATCAACTTGCGGACGTACATTGGTGACTTTATCTAGCTCAGTTAACATCAGTACTAAACGCTCTATGCCCAAAGCAAAACCAAAAGCGGGCGTTGCTTTACCACCAAGTTGCTCTACTAAGCCATCATAACGACCGCCGGCACAAATAGTCCCTTGGGCTCCTAGACTGTCAGTTACCCATTCAAACACAGTCCGATTGTAATAATCTAAACCACGGACTAAACGTTCATTTAATTTGTACTTTATTCCCGCTGCATCTAGTCGTGCACAAAGACTAGTAAAATGAGCCTTAGTCTCTTCACCAAAGTAATCTGATAATGATGGTGCATCTGTTAATGCTTCTTGCACTTGCGGATTTTTGCTATCTAACACTCTAAGCGGATTAGTCTGCATGCGACGTTTAGAATCTTCATCCAACGATTCTTCACGTTCAGTTAAATACTCAACCAATGCATCACGATAATTAGCACGTTCTTCATTACTACCTAACGAATTCAACTCTAGTGTGACAAATTCATTGATGCCAAGTTCCCGCCATAAGCGAGAAGTTAGTAAAATAATTTCAGCATCAATGTCTGGTGTTGCTATACCAAAGGCTTCTAAGCCAAATTGATGAAATTGGCGATATCGACCTTTTTGTGGCCTTTCATGACGAAACATCGGCCCCATATACCATAGACGTTGTTCTTGGTTATATAAAAGCCCATGTTGGTTACCTGCGCGTACACAGCTAGCTGTCCCCTCTGGACGTAAGGTTAGGCTATCGCCATTACGATCGTCAAAGGTGTACATTTCTTTTTCAACAATATCGGTTACTTCGCCGATTGAGCGTTTAAACAGTGCCGTTGATTCAACAATTGGCATACGTATCTCGGCAAAGCCGTAGTTACTGGCTACTCGGCGTAATACTGATTCTACCATTTGCCATACATTGGTTTCACTTGGCAAGCAGTCGTTCATACCGCGAATTGCTTGTAGCACTTTATTTTTAGCCACTTATTTAGTTCTCTCTGTTGTGCTTTACTGTGTGTTAATTTTACGCAGAGCACATTATAGCGAATAACGTCCCATACTTAAACGGGATAATATTCATGTTAATAATGCTTAATCGACGGATTTAATCTCAATTTTATTTTTTTCAGCTGATCGCTCATCCATTGCACGGGCTTTGGCACGAATACGTTGTTCAAGCTGGTCGACTAAATTAGTATTATCAAAGCGCTCTTTTTGACGAAGACCGTCAAGATAATAACCACTTTTTTTACTGCTACCTGTTAACCCTAAATCAGAGACCATCGCTTCACCGGGTCCATTAACAATACAACCAATAATTGAGACATCCATTGGCGTCATAATGTCTTCGATACGCTCTTCAAGAGCATTTACCGTAGCCACTACATCAAACTCTTGGCGTGAACAGCTAGGACAAGCAATTAAATTAATACCACGGCTGCGCAGCTTCAATGATTTTAAAATATCAAAACCCACTTTGATTTCTTCGACCGGATCAGCGGCCAGTGAAATACGCAACGTATCACCAATACCTTGCGCTAAGAGTAATCCTAAACCAACAGATGATTTAACTGAACCAGCGCGTAAACCACCTGCTTCAGTAATACCTAGATGCAATGGATTATCAATTTGTTTAGCCAATAACTTATAAGACTCTACTGCTAAAAACACATCAGAAGCCTTGACACTTACTTTAAATTGATCAAAATTCAATCGATCGAGGATGTCCACATGGCGCATGGCCGATTCAAACAAGGCTTCTGGCGTAGGCTCTGTGTATTTCTCTTGAATATCTTTTTCTAACGAACCGCCATTAACCCCTATTCTAATAGGTATATTGTTATCACGAGCGCATTCAACCACACTGCGAATTCTACTTTCATTGCCAATATTACCGGGATTAATACGCAAGCAATCAACGCCATATTCGGCAACTTTTAACGCAATACGATAATCAAAATGAATGTCCGCAACTAAGGGAACTTGCACTTGTTTTTTGATTTCACGAAAGGCTTCCGCAGCGTCCATAGTAGGCACACTTACGCGCACAATATCAGCACCAACCGCTTCTAATGCTTTAATTTGCGCCACCGTGGCCATAACATCAGTGGTTAATGTGTTAGTCATTGATTGCACCGTAATGGGTGCATCACCACCCACGGGTACATTGCCCACCATGATTTGACGGGATTTACGACGAATTATTGGAGATTCTTTAAACATAATTTATTCTTTAGACACTCTAAATAGGGTATTTATTGTGAAATTAACGGCAATGTAAACTTAGCAATATTACCGACATTAAAAGACGACATATCCACTTGCTCCCCATTAAAAGCAATTACTGCTAATTCAGGTTTTCCTAACGTCACCTTGAATGGTGCTTTACCAGCAATGGTCATAACGTACCCTGATTTTTTAACGCCCCACGCAATACGCTCGCCCGTGGCATCAAAAATATTAACCCAACAATCACCTGAAAAGGTAAACACAACCGTGCTGACATCAGCGACTAGTGCAGTGTCACTGTTGACGTTGACTATAGATTCAATCTTACTTTCAGGTACAGTTTCTATATTCTGCTTAGCAATAGCTGATTCAACCGGTAACCCTGGCTCCTCAACCACTTTTTTGGCGACGTTTACATCCGCTGTTTCACTTATATTATTACTGATTGATTGCTCTTGCTTTGGCTGATCAAATAAATTAATTGACAGTTTTGGATCTTGTAACCACCATAACACCATCAAGCCAAACAAAAGCGCAACAACTAAATAACTAAACCACATTAAACGGCTATGCTCAGCTTGCTTTATGGTTAACTTAGAAAAGCTTTGCATTTCGCTACGTTGTACTTCAGTAACACCTAGCATGTCATATGCGCTAAGTACCTCGTCAATATCAACTGCGACTAATTTGGCATAATTGCGTAAATATCCACGATAAAATGTTACTGGCAACGATGGATCAAAAATATCTTGTTCTATTTCATGAACTAAATTTGTTCTAAAATTTAATCTGCTGCCGACATCTTCAGTACTAAGTGATAATTTTTTTCGTGCTTCACTCAGCATTAAGCCAGGGCCAACGACTTCTATATTTTCACAAAGCTCATCCACTTGCTGGGTACTTGCGGCAGCTAAAAATTCTTTATTCATTTATTCAATCACCGTTTTAGGATCTATTAAGTGTAATTTATCATTAATACGAATGTTTTTATTACCGGTAAGGTTATTCCAACGACGTAACGCCTTCATCTTAATATTATATTTTATTGAGATACCATACAAAGTATCACCCGCAATCACCACATGAATATTTAGATGTTTATGACTAACAGCATATTGTTGTTGAGTCTCTGTAGAATCAATCGTTAACGGCTCTGCTACATTAACCGCAGATGCTAAGGGGAACTCTTTTTTAGGTGCCATTAGCACAACAACACGTTTATCTTGGTTACGTGTATTAGCTGTTTTTTTGCTAGCAGCCACCTGTTTTTGCTCAGAAAGCAGACTTTCTATTTCAACACTTCCCGTGGTCAATACGCTATTGTTTACCACCGAAGTGGCTGTCACTTCTTTAAGCCCTTTTAGGTTTGCTACTTCCGGTTCGACTAAACTAGCACTATGTGCTGCATGATTTAATAATGCCTTTTGAGGGGATAGTTTTATCACGCGCTTTTTTGATTTAGTGGACGTTTCATTCATTTGAATTAATTCATACCTTTGAGCTAAACTATCCGCTTCAATTAATTCCAGTTCATTTAACAAATATTGCTGTGCTTCCCATGATTGTGGATACATTTTTACCAACAGGGTGCCATAATTTTTAGCGGTACGACGCTCCCCTAATTTCAAATAGACTTTATAAGCTAACGCTAAAGACTGAGGAGTAAAACGTCGAGTAACTTTTGCAAAGCGTTGTTCATATATTTTCGCTTGGGTAAATTCTCCCATGGCGTATTGTAAGCGTACCATTTGCAGTAATGAGGATGAATTACCAGGGCTATGCATAACGGCTTTATGTAAATACAGTTTTGCTTTGTCAAAGTTATCTTTTTGTAAAAAACAAGACGATAAATTGTCATAACTTTTAGCGACCAATATATAACTCGGTACCGCAATGGCTTTTAACAACTGTTTTTCTGCTGCCTCTGCTTTATCTTGACGACACAAAAATACGCCATAGTTATTTAAAGTATCCGCATCATCACTTTTTAGCGACAGCGCTTTTTCAAATGATGCTCTTGCTAATTTATTTTCACCAACCGTTTCGTAATAATGAGCAAACGCTGTGTATACTTGCACCATTTCAGGTGAGAATTTTTTAGCTTTTTCTAAATTTTGCTTGGCTTGCGCCATATTACCCATTTTCAAATAACCTAAACCAAGTGAAATACGCGTTGCCGCCATATCATCACTATTGGCTTGGTTTTTCACCACAGGCGTTTTATCCTGTTCAAACTCTTGTGTAATACAGGCTGACAACGTAATCGATAATACGGCAACAATGAGTGATGATATTAGTTTTTTGATCAAAGATTTATCCCTAATGTGTCAGCCATGATTAACTATTATTATAGTGACTTGTTAAGATAATAACGTGATCAGACTATTTTTACCGAAATTTCGTCAGCTTTCAGCAGTTTTTTTTCTGTTTGTGTATTTTGTATTATTTGAGTACGTTTAGTGCGATCGAAAACATCACCCGCTAACTGACCACAGGCGGCATCAATATCTTCACCACGTGGTCGACGAGTAATAACCGTTAAACCATAGCTTTGTAGAACTTTATCAAAACGATCCATACGAGAATTACTTGGACGCTTATAAGGAGAACCCGGATAAGGATTAAAAGGGATCAAATTAATTTTACTGGGTAAATCTTTTAATACATGTGCTAACGCATGCGCTTGATCCGTTGAATCATTAACATGATCTAACATCACATATTCGATTGTCGCTTGCTTATTAGCTTTAGAACCCTCAATGTAACGCCCTGCCGCCGCAATAAACTCTTCTAATGGATACTTTTTATTAATAGGGACCAATTCATCACGCAAGGTATTATCTGGGGCATGAATTGAAATAGCTAAAGCACAATCAATTTTAGCTTTCAGCATATCCAGTGCCGGTACAACACCCGAAGTACTTACGGTAACTCGGCGCTTTGACAAACCATAGCCCAAATCATTTAGCATGGTATCAAGGGCTGGAATTAAGTTTTTCATATTAAGCAACGGCTCGCCCATACCCATCATAACGATATTGGTAATAGGTCTTTTACCGGTAATACGTGTAGCACCAATATCATTCGCCACTCGCCATACTTGACCAATAATTTCTGACATGGATAAATTACGATTAAAGCCTTGTTGAGCCGTGGCACAGAAAGTACATTCAAGCGCACAACCTACCTGTGATGAGACACATAAAGTCGCACGATCATTTTCAGGAATCCAGACAGTTTCAACTTCTTGGCCGCCTTCTAATACTAAGGCATATTTAATAGTGC
The DNA here is from genome assembly GCA_003521815.1 of Colwellia sp. GTDB lineage: Bacteria > Pseudomonadota > Gammaproteobacteria > Enterobacterales > Alteromonadaceae > Colwellia. The sequence goes on along the minus strand of DPHE01000071.1, from coordinate 22,252 downwards.
CATCTTTTGATACTTGTTTTTCAGAAATTTCAGGTGCTTTAATTTCACAGTTACGTTGTAATTTTTCCCTCAGTTTTCTATTTATATTAGTCATTTGCTCAAAATCACTATAACCAAAGTGATAGATCCATTTCATAATTTGATCAGCTCTAAAAGGCTTTTCACCAATAGAGTCAAAATAGTCTCTCAATCCTTGGTGATCAAAATTTAATAGATTAATTTTGCTGCTTTCTTTAGCAACTTCTTTGACATTTTCTGTGACGATTGGGTCGCTCATACAACAAGTTCTCAAAACTGATAGGGGAAAAATAAATAATGCCAAAGACAATAATAAATCATTCATTATTATCTTTGATATAAGGTCGCAAATTGTACGCTTTTCAAGCGAATTTCGCAATTTTATACTCACGTATAAAATACAAAAAGGATTTTACTAATGACTCAGTAAAATCCTTTTCTTTGTAGGCCAGAATTTATTCTAGCCATGTAGCGCAATAAATTACGCTCTACAAATTAGCGTGTACGGCTACAGATTTCTTCATCAGAGAAGAAATAAGCAATTTCACGTGCTGCTGATTCTAAAGCATCAGAGCCATGAGCCGCATTTTCATCAATGCTATCAGCAAGATCAGCACGGATAGTACCCGCAAGTGCTTCAGCTGGGTTAGTAGCACCCATGATTTCACGGTTTTTAAGAACAGCATTTTCGCCTTCTAACACTTGAACCATTACAGGACCTGAAGTCATGAATTCAACTAAAGCACCAAAGAAAGGACGTTCGCTATGTTCAGCGTAGAAACCTTCGGCTTTTTCTTGACTTAAATGTAACATTTTAGACGCAACAATCTTAAGACCGGCAGTCTCAAAACGGTTGTAGATTTGACCGATGAAGTTTTTAGCAACTGCGTCTGGTTTTACGATAGAAAAAGTACGTTCGATAGCCATGATAAGCCCTTTTAATAGATTTAAATTTTTAGTGTAATTAAGTATATATCAAATTAACAAACTGACATCTGCAAATTTTGGCGCGATTATAAACGAAATCAGATAAAAATCCTAATACTAACCGTGAATCTATTTTTAATGCAACCCTTAATAAATAAATACCCACTGTCTGGCGTTTGTATTGATGTAATGTTTTACTTTATAATTAGACAACCTAGACTGACGGGTAAACATAACAGTGAAGATAACATTATTTTTCTGATGAGAAATGTGTAGAATTGAAAGAGCGCCCAATAGTAATAATACTGAGTAATAAGAGAATCTATAAATGACTACTATCAACATTTTTGAGCAAAACTTAGAGCCAAATGAAGCTAACTATATGGCGCTAACACCTATTTCGTTTTTAGAGCGCGCTGCCTTTGTTTACCCAAATAAAACGGCAACTGTCAATGGCGATATTCGTCACACTTGGTTGGAAGTTTTTCAACGTTGTACACGCTTGGCGAGTGCTTTGTCGAAACGAGGCATCGGCCGAGGGGATACGGTATCCGTTATAGCTCCAAACATTAGTGAACATTTTGAAGTACACTTTGGTGTACCGATGAGCGGTGCCGTACTTAATTCAGTTAATACACGTCTTGATGCTGAAGCGATTGCTTTTATACTCATACATGCAGAAACCAAAGTGTTAATTACGGATAAAGAATTTAGCCCTATAGTAAAAAAAGCACTATGCATGATGCCACATCAACCCTTAGTCATTGATATTGATGATCCTAACTTTAACGAAGGTCAACTCATTGGTTCGTTAACCTATGATCAGTTACTTGCTGAAGGTGATGATGATTTTGAACCGCTACGACCTAACAATGAATGGGATGCGATTACCTTAAATTATACCTCGGGCACAACAGGCGATCCTAAAGGGGTTGTTTATCACTACCGTGGTGCCTACCTTAATGCAGTAAGTAATGTGATGTCATGGAGTATGGGTGAACATCCAGTCTATTTATGGACACTACCTATGTTTCATTGTAATGGCTGGTGTTTTCCTTGGTCAATTGCCGCCACTGCTGGCACAAGCATAAGTTTACGGCATGTGCGTGCAGAGCCTATCTTTAATTTAATTAGATCAGAAAAAGTGGGCTATTTTTGTGGCGCTCCCATTGTATTAAATATGCTTAACGGTGCGGATATCTCATTGAAAGTTGACATCAATCATCCAGTGAAAGTAATGACGGCAGGTGCACCACCACCGGCTTCGGTGATTGAAGGTATGGAAGCGTCTGGCTTTAAAGTGACTCATACCTATGGCTTAACCGAAACATATGGCCCTTCGGTTGTTTGTGCTTGGCATGACGAATGGAATGAAGAAAGTGCAGAACAGCAAGCTAAATTAAAATCTCGCCAAGGAGTTCGTTCTCCAATGCTTGATCAATTGATGGTAGCCGATCCTGAAACCTTAGAGCCTATGCTCATGGATGGTAAATCAGTCGGTGAAATATTTATGCGAGGAAACCTAGTGATGAAAGGGTATCTAAAAAACCCGTCTACCACGCAAGATGCTTTCAAAGGTGGTTGGATGCATTCAGGTGATATAGCGGTATGGCATAGTGACGGCTATATTGAAATAAAAGATCGCTCCAAAGATGTGATTATTTCAGGCGGTGAAAACATTTCAAGCGTTGAAGTTGAAGATGTTTTATATCGCCATCCTAAAGTTCAAGAAGTGGCAGTGGTAGCCAAAAAAGATGACAAATGGGGAGAAACGCCTTGTGCATTTATTACGCCCATGCCAGGTGTTGAAATAACGGAACAAGAAATGATCACTTTTTGTCGTGATAATATGGCGCACTTTAAAACACCAAAAAACATTATCTTTAGTGAGTTACCAAAAACTTCAACGGGTAAAATACAAAAGTTTATTTTACGAGAACGAGCAAATAACTAGTATGTGAGTTTTTCTTAATAGTAATGTTCTACCCTTACTAGCGCGACTCTTTTTGGGCTGGCTTATCACCAGCCCTTTCTATAATCATTTCATCAGTTTCTTAAATAGAGGCGATTAGGTGATCAATGAATAAAGAAACACACAAAATTTAAAAAAGCGAGTCGCTTAGTCTAATTAATATTTTGAATTAGCCGGTAACATGCAGCTAAACCAAAGCCTCGTAAAGAAAAAGCGAATGATAGATCTCACAAACAACTGTCTCAAGTTATTTTATAACTCATCATTTATTTATCATAGCTTATTCCACAACCTATTTTTTAAACCACTGGTAACCACACTGTTGCGGTCATTCCCTTTCCCTTAGTGCTGATAAATTCAATGTCTCCGTGATGAATCGACACGATCCCTTTAACGAGCGGTATCCCTAATCCATTGCCTGGAGTGGTGCCGAAATCATCAGCTCGGTAAAACGTTCCCCAATACGGGCACGTTCCTCAGGTGTCATACCAATACCTTTATCAATGATGCTGCATCAGATATAGGTTGTTGGCGAACGTTAAATGATGGAACTGATGCTTGCAACATATCAAGCATATCACTTGAGGCGTTTTTTCCAAGCTAGTCACCACCAACAATATCTATTGGTACTGGAGAGTCGGCAACAGAACGTGGTGCTGAACGAGAGCCAACAACGGCAATACGTTCTACATCTTTATCTTGTGCACCTTATTCAGCATTACATTTTCCAAACGGAAAATAGCAAGCGTTAGTCCATTTCGCTAATCCATGCTAATTGAATAGCCTCAAGCACCCGCTCACCACAATGTTGGGGATCATCATTAAAGCGTTCAAGTTCAAGTACCCACTGCCTGAGTTCGGTAAAATGCAACGTTAGTGGATCCACATCAGGGTGTTGCTCTATTAAATCAAGTGCAATGTCTAAGGAGTCAATCCATGTTAAACCTTGTGATGTCATACAATTATCCTATTTAAAAAAGTAGATGAAACCATAAATAATTTATTACTAATATTAGTACAAGCCAGAGTAAAAGTAACCTAGTCTTATTAAAAACCGGCACACTAGACAATGAACTACCGATTGACTCACCATTATTAGTCTAATTCGCACCATTCATAAAAGTAAAACTCGCCGGAGTGAGTTTTAAAAACATAAGTTTAACGGATAAAATTGCTCGATTTGCCTAATTAATTTACCGTTTATATCGGAAATCCTCTGTCACGCATCAAGGCTTAAACTTTGGCATCACGTCCTCTAAAGACACGATAGGCTTCACTTGGATTAACAGTATGAAATTTCATGTAAACTAACGCTGAGTCTAAGTATTCGGTAGTGCTAAAACCTTGATGAAACGTTGCTGCTTGCTTGATTTTAGCAATAAGCGCTTTTGGCATAGGTTTACCTGTTTGATAATGTACAAGGTAATTATTAATCACTTCATCCGTTACTAACCAACGCTCTAATAGCTGTGATTGAAACTTGGTATAATCACGTACGCCAGAGTTAAGTGTTGGGTAGGCAACATTTGACGATAAAAAGTGCAACACATGACCAAACTCATGAAAGTACGTTTCTGCATCAGACCATGAAATTAAAGTTGGTTGATCATCAATACCTTTACTGAAGTTAGAATTATTCGATGAGAGAACGTTTTTATTTCCATCAAAAGTAGTATGGCTACGATACGTTGTTGCCCATGCACCAGAACGCTTACCAGTTCTGGAAAATGGCTCTAGGTACCATAAACCAATATGTTCATTGGATGTTTTATCGATATTAGCGGAACATTTTGGCTATTCGCCTTTGGTATATTCGTTATTACCTATGCGCCAAGGTTAATGAACGGTAGAAAAGATGGTCGACCTAGATAGAACCGTTTAGAATAATGGACTTTAGCTTATAAAGTCCATGGTGGAAATTAACAATGAAAGCCGTATTCTTAGACAGTCAAACTTTTAGCTCGAATATCTCTTTTGTGGCCATTGAGCAACAGGTGAGTGAACTAGTGTGTTATAGCAACACACCTCCTGAGCAAGTACTTGAACGGTGTGAAAATATGGAGTTGCTCATCACAAATAAAGTTGTATTAACAGCTGAGCTGTTAGTAAAACTTCCTGCGTTGAAATTAATTTGCATTGCCGCTACGGGTTATAATAATGTTGATATTAGAACGGCAAGAACGTTAGGTATTGCCGTGACCAATGTTAGCGGTTACGCAGGGCAATCTGTCGCCCAATATGTACTGGCGCAAATATTAGAATACTATCAACAAACGTCTCATCACAACGATAATACTGAACAAGGGCATTGGCAAAAAAATGAGACTTTTTGTTATCACGGCAATGCCATCACAGAGCTTGCCGGAAAGACGTTAGGTATTATTGGCTATGGTCACTTAGGTCAAGCCGTTGTCAAACTTGCTCATGCCTTTGGTATGACTGTTTTGATCAGTGAACGCGTTAATAGTCCCGAAATTCGCCAAGGACGGGTTCGCTTTGATAAAGTCATAACCCAAGCTGATATTATCAGTTTGCATTGCCCACAAACCCCCGACACTGAAAATTTAATTAATCGCAATATACTTGCTAAAATAAAACCAACAGCCATGCTAATTAATACCGCTCGTGGCGCATTAGTAAATAGCGCTGATTTATTATTCGCATTAAAAACTGAGCAAATAGCTTATGCGGTATTGGATGTATTAGAGCAAGAGCCTCCGCCATCTGATCATCCCTTGCTAAATGCCAACCTAGTTAACTTAAAAATCACTGCTCATATTGCTTGGGCAAGCAGTGAAGCACAACAAAGGTTAATTGATTTATTGGGTGAAAATATTGCGGCTTTTAAACAAAGTGAACAATTAAATAGGCTTGATGTTACTAATTGATATTATTTAAACTGAATTAATCGCTAAACATTTTTGATTGGATGGCAGATGGCATTAGCAATAATTTTTTTACTGATATACCCCTCTATTTGAAAGTGCGCATTTGAAAAAGTATGGGCAAGTCATAATCAAGGCGCTCTTTTTTATTCACTATTTTTAACATTCCACCTGCCAGTTAATGGTTTTCTTACCTTTACTAGCTAACCAAGCATTTGCTTTTGAAAAATGCTGACAGCCAAAAAAACCACGGTAAGCTGAAAGTGGTGAGGGATGAGGACCATTTAATACTCGGTGTTTACTGTCATCTATATTACGCCCTTTCTTTTGAGCATGGGCACCCCACAAAATAAAAACACAACCCTCATTATGCTGATTAAGTTGCGTAATAATATTGTCGGTAAAACGCTCCCAACCTAATTTAGCATGCGAGTGGGCTTGACCTTGTTGTACAGTGAGAACGGTGTTAAGTAAGAGTACTCCTTGCTCTGCCCATGAGGTCAGGTTGCCATGAGTAGGCGTGATAAAGCCTTCAATATCGGTACTGAGTTCTTTATAAATATTCACTAAAGAAGGAGGTACTTTAATATGAGTAGTGACAGAAAAGGCCAAACCATGTGCTTGTGACTGATGACAATAATCACCCTTCCCAACACCATGATACGGATCTTGCCCTAACACCACGACTTTTGCATCGGCTAAATCGCAAAATTCAAACGCATGAAAAACATCTTTGTCTTCAGGAAAAATGGTGATGCCTTGCGCTCTTTGCTGAGCAATGCTTTCTTGCAGCTGGCAATAGTAATCTTGCTGTTGTTCTTGCTCAATTATCTGCTGCCAGAAAGGTTTTATCATTTGTGTTTCTTAAGTAATTGAAAGTATTATGCTAATAAATAAGCACGTAATTCAGTAAAGTCACTGCTCATGTCTTTTGACAAAATAGGCTCACTTGCGCAATCCGCTAACTCTTTTGGTAAACCAAGTGGTTGACCTAAAATACTTTCGACCACATCTTTAAACTTAGCAGGATGTGCTGTACCTAAAAATACGCCAAATTCACCCTCAACCGCATTATATTGCAACGCTTTATAAGCAACAGCTGCATGCGGTTCACTGATATAACCCAGTTTACTTAACTGGATAACCGTAGATTGAGTTTGCTCTTCATCGATAGATACTGAGCTAACACTACCTTCTTCAACAATGCCCGATTTAAGCATATGCTCAACACGCGGCCAGTTATTTGGGTTACTCACATCCATTGCATTTGAGATAGTGGCCACAGTCGTGTTGGGTGTCCACTCACCTGTTTCTAAGTAGCGAGGCACGGTATCGTTAAGATTCGTTGCCGCAATGAAGCGCTTAATCGGTAAACCCATCGCTTTCGCAAATAAACCCGCGGTTAAGTTACCAAAATTACCACTTGGAATAGAGAAAACAATATCCCCTAAATTCGTCTTCGCACGAGATATTTGCGCGACTGCTTCAAAGTAATAACAAATTTGCGCAAGTAAGCGACTGATATTAATTGAGTTAGCTGAATTTAAACCAATAGTGGTCGCTAATTCACTGTCACTAAATGATTGTTTAACTAATGCTTGGCAAGCATCAAAATCACCCTCAACACGCAACGTTTCAATATTACCACCTAAGGTAGTGAACATTTTCTCTTGTAATAAAGAAATTTTGCCTTTGGGGTACATGATAACGACACGGATATTATCAATACCATGAAAAGCATGCGCAACAGCAGCACCCGTATCACCCGAGGTCGCCGTTAAAATGGTTAATGGCTTTTTTTGACCGCTTGCTTTGGCATCTTTAGCTACAAAAACTTGCAAACATTTGGCCATAAAACGTGCACCAAAATCTTTAAAAGCTAACGTTGGACCATGAAATAATTCTAGAATAGCGCGATCATTAGTAATCGGTTGCAATTGCGCAGGAAAATTAAACGCATCGATTACGATCTCAGTTAATTCTTTTTCCGTTAAATCTTCTTCAACAAAAGGAAGTAATATTTGTACACTACGCTCAACTAATGGCATCGCTAATAATGCATCAATATTATCGAATTTTGGCATCGTCACTGGGAAGAATAACCCTTGATTTTTACCTAAGCCTTGCTTAACTGCACCAGCAAAACTAACTTTCTCATCATTTTCTTTTAAGTTATAAAATTTCACGTTAATTTCTCATTTTAAATTTTTGTATCTAGCTTTATATTTCTACTGCGCCAGCGTCATCAACTAAACAGACATGGACAAAACCTAAATCTGTTTGTAGGTAATTATCTTGTAACCAGGTTGCAAATGCATTCGCTTGTTGTTCGTTGTCGCAAATACAGAATAATGTAGGACCTGAGCCAGAAATACCCACAGCTAAACAGCCTTGTGTGATTAAATAATCATGTGCTTGCTGGTACTTAGGTAATAAATTAGTTCTATAAGGTTCAGCGACTACATCCGTTAATACCGAAAAAGCCTGTGCTTTATCTTGGCGATGACAGGCATCAACAAAGGTTGCTAAATTTTGACCGTAGCTTATCACATCTGCACGGCTATAACTTGTTGGTAAAACATCACGGGCAGCTTTAGTTGACACTTCAATGCCGGGGTACGCCATCACATAATAACAATCACTAAAGCCGGGTAAAGTACGGCTAATGATTTCGCTATCAGGTACCATCAGTTGTAAACCACCTAAATAACAAGGAGCGACATTATCATAGTGTAAACTGCCACTAATTTGTGCTTCCATTTGACCGGTCATTTTAAGGACTGTTTTTTCATCAAAACTAAAGTTTTTATACTTAGCATAAAATGTATTTAAGCCAACTAAAGCAGCAACGACTGAGCAAGCACTAGAGCCTAAACCACTACCGACTGGCATTTTTTTATCTAATGTCAGCTTAACTGTGCTTATATTTTGTTTGGCATCAGTCAATGCTTGATTAAAAAGCTGTAAACATGACCAAACAATATTATCTTCTTTGTTACTTGGCAGTTTATCGGCAAAAGCACCAATCACCACTAGACTGTCTTCATCTGCCAATTCAACCGCTTTCTCCACAGTAACGACATCACCTAATAAAGTACCATCAACCGGCTTAACCGCTAAGCCTAATACATCAAAACCAACGCTAACGTTACCAATAGAAGCGGGAGCAAATACTGACACACCTTGTTCTTGCGTTACTTCACGGCTAGAAAGATAATCATTTGTAACCTTATCTGTTCTCATTAGTGCTGCTGCTCCCAAGCGAGTGTTCTTAAAATATCACCAAAAACACCAGCAGCGGTAACAGCTGCACCTGCGCCATAGCCACGTAAAACGAACGGTAATGGCTGATAATAACGACTATGAATAGCTAAAGCATTTTCACCGTCTTTAATACTGTACAAGGGGTGAGAACTATCAACGGCTTCAATAGATACTTGGCATTTACCGTCAACAATATTGCCAATGTAACGTAATACTTTACCTTCAGCACTTGCCGCAGCAATACGCGCACTGAATTCATCATCTATTTTAGTTAAATTGGCCATGAATTCATTGATATCGCCGCTATCATCAAAATCACTCGGTAATACAGATTCAATAGTAATGTCAGATAACTCTAATTGCATACCCGCTTCACGCGCCATAATTAATAATTTACGCGCTACATCCATACCACTTAAATCATCACGAGGATCAGGCTCTGTGAATCCATTTTCTTTTGCAATTGCAGTCGCTGCAGAAATACTCATACCTCCATCTAATTTTCCGAAGATATAAGATAGTGAACCAGATAAAACCCCTTCGAAGCGTTGTAGTTCATCGCCCGCTTTAATTAAGCTTTGCAGTGTATCAATTACCGGTAAGCCTGCGCCAACCGTTGTTTCATATAAAAATCTACGATTAGTTTTTTGTGCTGTGCTACGTAATTCTTGGTAATATTCCCATGAATCAGTATTTGCTTTCTTATTTGGTGTTACTACATGGAAGCCTTCAGCTAAATAACCAACATAGCTCATGGCTAAATCTTCATTAGACGTTGAGTCAACTAACACTGGATTTATTAAGTGATTATCACGTACAAATCCTTTGATATTTTCAACATTAACTTCAAGGGCCTGTTTATTGTCTGCACCTTTTTCCATTGCCGCTTGCCAGTTATCTAAATCGATGCCTGCTTTATCAAAAACCATCCCTTTAGAGTTAGCAATACCATATACTTTTAATGCAATGTTTTGTTCTTTAAGGCTAACTTGTTGACGAGAAATTTGTGCGATTAATTCACTACCAACAACACCACAACCAACGAGGAATACATCAATGGTTGGTTTATGAGAGAAAAAGTTTTGATGACTGATTTTCATCGCATCTGTACACTTACGTTGCTCTATTACAACTGAAATACTTCGCTCTGATGAATCTTGTGCAATAGCGACTACATTAACTCTAGCCTGTGCTAACGAGCTGAAAAATTTTGCTGCTACGCCACGTTGATGATGCATACCATCACCCACTAAAGAAACAATTGATAACTCACCCTTTAACGCCACAGGTTCAAGTAAACCATTAAGTAATTCTAATTCAAACTCTTCTTTCAAACTTTGTTCTGCACGTAGTGCGTCACTAGAATAAATGCAAAAGCTAATGCAATATTCACTTGAAGATTGGCTAATTAACACTAAAGAAATATTTTCACGACTCATGGTAGCAAACACTCTGCTGGCCATACCCACCATTCCTTTCATACCTGGCCCTGACACATTAACCATCGTTAAATCATCAAGGTTTGAAATAGCTTTAACGCGTTTTTGCTGATCAGTCTCATTAGAAATTAGGGTACCCGGCGCTGCGGGGTTACTCGTATTTTTAATGAGACAAGGGATATGGTACTGCGCGATTGGACCAATCGTTTTCGGGTGTAACACACTAGCGCCGAAATAAGATAACTCCATGGCTTCTTGATACGACAAATAATCAAGTAGTTTGGCTTCTTTAATCATACGAGGATCTGCATTATAAACACCATCCACATCCGTCCAAATTTCACAACAGTCCGCTTCCATACATACTGCTAACACTGCCGCTGAATAATCAGAGCCATTACGACCTAACGTAGTAATTTGACCTTCACCTCCATTTCTATTAACACTCATACCAATAAAACCTGGCATTAACGAAACTTGGTTAAGTTTGTCATATTCCTTGGTAAATTTTTCTTTAGAAAGTACTAAATCAGCTACTGCATTCAATGATGATTCATTAGTAAAGAGAAATTTCTCTGGGACTAATAAAGAAACTTGTAAACCTGATGACTGCAATACCGAATCGAGGATAGCAACGCTTAACCGCTCACCTGTACTAATAATGCGAGCACGAATATGTTCTGGGCAATAAGTCAACAACGTGATTCCTTGCATGTATCGCTGAAGCTGGTGCTCATAATTAGTAAGTGCTTGCTCACAATGTTGAGAGTTAAATTCAGGTAAACTCGCAGATAAGTCTTCAATAATTGAGGTAATGGCACGTTTAAAGTGATTAAGATCCGTCACCATTTTAGCTTCATCACTGATATTCTCAGCCATGGCCACTAAATGATTTGTCACACCTTGTGGCGCCGAAACGACTACGGCAACTTTTGACGATTGGCTTTGATCTTTGATGATATCGGCGACTTGACGAAAACGCTCAGCTGAAGCTAATGATGAGCCACCAAATTTAAGTACACGCATTATTTTTCCTATTTTATTTATTAGTTAACAATTACTCAATTTTTCATATCAAGACTACATGTATCCACATTGCCTATTAAGTTACACTATATAACGTCATATGATCACGAGCGACTATTTATTCTGAACATAAAAAAAGCCCGTCACCTTTGCAGGTCACGGGCTTCGATAAAATTATTTTTTTTACACGTTAGCCAGCGACCGCCATCTGAATTTGGGTGGTGGTAATAATAATAATGTGCTGAGATGTAATATTCATGGGGTGTAAAATGCCTGAATAAGCCACTCATGTCAACCTTTATTAATACTAACAAAAGAGAATAAAAGTTATAAACTATGCATAAAACACCGTAAACGCTTATTTAACCAACACATTCCACAGGATAAAGGTATTTTTATCCTTACGCTTATATATGGTATTTAATTGTTGCCCGCTAAATAAAAATAGGTCATTGAAAGCAGTATTGAGGCTCTATAAATCACTATCATCTGAATGCTGTAAATTTTACTCAATATTTCTATCCATTGAACACACTTATTGAGCCGTTTGCTCTTAATAACGGTAAATATACTCACAAAAATTAAAACAGATGTTGAAATGAATGGTTAACAGAGTGTAGAAAAATGCAATCTATCTCAGTTAGGTTTGATGAATTAATATGACGCTAACCGCCATAACAAAGCAGACTGATTGATTTTCATCCATTTTTTAGCTTTAGTGTGCTGAGGAAAATGCTTCGCAACAAGTTGCCAAAATTCTTTTGAGTGATTTAAATGCTCTAGATGGCACAACTCATGAACAACAACATAATTAATAACATCAATAGGCAACATCATTAATAAATAGTTAAAACTTAATTCGCCACGGCTATTACAGCTTCCCCATCTAGAACGGTACTGCCTTATTTTTATACTGACAGGAGTTAATGAGGTTAATTGAGAATAGGTTGCAACTTTGACTGGAATAATATCTTCCGCTTGCTGTTTAAAATATTTTTCAATATGCTTTTTAACCGCTGCAGCTAATAACACCTTATTGTTCAATTTCTTTTGATTCCGCTCAGCAAGTACTATGATTAATATTTGCTTGTTATTAATATCATTAGTTAACAATGTCTGCGCTTGCTTGGCAAACGTAATATCTAAAGTGACTAATTGCCCAAATAAGAACAGTGTTGAGCCTTGACTAAAGTCACAGCAAAAATCATCAACTTGGCTCTGCTGTGCTATTTTAGCTTTTAACCAAGCTGATTTTTTTTCAATAAGTGTATTAATGAACTTGTCATCCACACCATAGGGCGCTCGAACGAGCACTTGACCATAGCTAACTTGCAAAGAAAGTGTTTTGCGGCGACTGCGGACGACTTTGTATTCAATCACATTATTTATTCACAATGTTCATTAAAAAATATTAACTAAGCTCGTGTTACTTCACTTAGTGGAAGCCTTCTCAGTTTCTTTTTCAGCCGACTTTTTGGTGCTTTTTTTTGCCGGTGCTTTTGCGGGCGGCTTTTTCGCAAGTAAGGCAATTAACACTTCATCTCGATGTTGAGCTAAATAGATACTTAATTCTTCACTGGCCGCATCACTGAGATCTATGGTTGATTTTGCAAAAACATTGGCCAAATTATCAGCCATATCCAACATTTTGTCATAATCATCTGCTGATTTCTTATCCATAAATGTTTTTGCCTCCACCCCATGTCTAATGACGACAAATCGACTTTCAACTGCCATTATTATTCCTTAGTTATATTTGTAAACTTAGATTTTTGAACATAAAAATATTCCAACGTGCCATGATACAATATCACAACAGGCCATGAACTGTATATAAAAACAGTGCGCTTTTTATTTTAAATCAAAATTTATCTACAACTTTTACTATTTCAACTCAAAAAAACGATTCTACCGGGAATTTTAGATGTCTAACTGTCACAAAATGTAAATAAATATTAACACGTTACAATGCCACTAAAGCAACAATACAAAAATGATTACAACATAGGGATATCCGCGTTAAATTAAAGCATGTCTTTTGTTACATCCTACATACACTGAGTAATTTAAGTATGTATGATTAAAAGAATACTCTGACTAGTATCCTGAGTGCTCAATCTTATTTTTTAAAGTAAATTTATTTTCTGGTAACACTAAAAAATTTTTCTAGCCAAGACCTTTCATCCGTTTTTTCTTTTAAACAACCTTTGATTACGGTTAATCCTGCAACAATAGCAGGATACATTACCGTATTAGCGCAATCTGAAGTGACCGCGTTACCCGTTTTTTTTTCAAATACCATCATAGCTATCGCGTCAGGTTGGGTGGTGCTGTTATTAACCACACCCTGCTTTTTAATAAACTCTGTAAAAAGCAATAAAGCACCGCTACTGCCTGTTAATCCAGTTGTTTTGTTATTATCTTTTCCCAACCAAGTAGTGACTAGGTTTTTCGCATCAAAGCCTACAAACCAACTATCGCGCAGATCATTACTAGTACCTGTTTTACCAGCAATTTTACTGTTTTTCAACCGCCAAGTAAGCGACTTTGCCGTACCTGTTTTTGTTACTTGCATTAAGGCATAATCCATAAGGTAAGCAGCATTAGTTGAAATGACCTTGGTAACAATGGGTTCAAATTGCCACAGCGTTTCACCGTAAGATGAAACAACTTTATTGATGGCATGTACTTGTGTTAGCTCTCCTTGCCTTGCAAATGGCAAATACATTTGATTAACTTGCAAAGGCGACATATTGATAGCGCCAAGCAACATGGATGGACGCGTTACAATATCTTCTTTATATCCGAGTAAATGAATAGCTTCAACAACATTATCTAACCCTAAATTCATGCCTAAATTGACAGTCGGAATATTTAAGGAGTTAACTAAACCATCGATTAATGGGACTTGGTGACGATATTTACCATCATAATTCTTAGGCTGCCATTTCTTACCTTGACCATTTCCGCTAGCATCACTACTTAAAGTGATTGGTTCATCAGCAAGTAAACTGGCAAAATTAAATTGCTCAAAACGCTCTAACGCTGCCAAGTAAATAGCCGGTTTAATTAATGATCCTATAGGTCTTTTCGCGTCTAAAGCACGATTAAAACCTGCATAGCCACTTTGTCTATCTCCCACCAACGCGCGTATTTCAGCACTTTCAATATCGGTAACAATCATCGCTGCTTGTAAATCTTTTTGATGGTGTTTCTGTTCTAATTGCGCTAATTGGCTAACTACACTTTCTTCTAATAACTGTTGAGAAGCATGAGAGAATCCAGTAAATACTCGAATACCGGATTTTTGCTGATAGGCATTTAAATGCTGGTTAAGCTCTCTTTTAACCAATTGAAGAAAAGCGGGATATTTCTCTGATTTAAATCGTCGATGTTTACGGATAGATAATGGTGAAGTAAGTGTTTGCTCAAACTCCTTTACTGAAAGTAAGTTTTGCTCAAACATCAAACGTAGAATCAAATCACGACGCTGCTTTGCTCGCTCTGGATGTCGCCAAGGATCGTAATAACTTGGACCTTTTACCTGCGCAACAAGCAACGCCATTTGTCCGCTACTTAGTTCAGCGAGTGATTTACCAAAATAAAATTTCGCGGCTAAACCAAAACCATAAATACCATTAGCATAATGTTGCCCTAGATAAACTTCATTAATATAAGCTTCAAGCAGCTGATCTTTGCTATAACGCACTTCAATAATTAGCGCCATCAGTGCTTCTTTAATTTTTCGAATCAGCGTTCTTTCACGGGTTAAAAACATATTTTTAACCAGCTGCTGTGTTAACGTACTGCCACCTTGGACGGTGCGACCAGCAATAATATTGTTATACAAAGCACGTAAAATACCCAGCGGTGAGACTCCTTGATGATGGTAAAAGTTACGGTCTTCAATCAATAATAACGTATCAAGTAAAAGTGTAGGCATCTGTTCTAGTGCCACCAAAATACGATCTTCTTTATTGTCAGGGACTAACCTCGCTAATAATGTCGGTTCTAACTTTACTTGTTCAACAGAATTCCCCTCAATAGAGAGCTTATTGACTTTATTATCCCTAAAGTCAATGGTTACGCGTACCGCTTCAGCGCTAGCGCTATCGAAATTATCGAGTTCAACCGTTGGAAAAGAAAACGCACGACGATAAATAATCAATCGATGTGCTGATTGAGCAAACTGCCCCGGTGCGCGAACAGAGGTAACTTTACTATAGCCATTTATTTTCAATGACTTGGTGATGAGACTTGGATTAATGAAATCGCCAAGTTTAAATAACTCTATTTGACCATAAATTTGCGCAGGGACTTGCCACCGTTGACCTTCAAAAGTTCTTTGTACTTTTGCATCTAAATAAATCATAAAAATTGCTAAAGTAAAAGCAAGTGCAATAGCTATCTTTACGCCAGCAATAACCAACCTACGTAACCACGATTTATTTGAACTAACCAGTTTCTCAGTTTTTTTCTTTGTAGACATAAAGTCATGCAATCCTAGGTTTTATTTTTTAAATGACGCTTAGTTTTATTGGTTGGCTCAGCATTTACAGGGTCGTCTGGCCAGAAATGTCTTGGGTAATTTGATTTCATATCCTTTTGTACAGATTGATAACTACCCGTCCAAAACTGCGCTAAATCTTGCGTCACTTGTATAGGGCGTTGTGCTGGTGATAATAACTCTAATAATAATGGAATACCTTGATTATTATTAATATTTCCAATGGTTGGCGTTTGTGTTGAACCATAAAGCTCTTGCATAGGTAGTGAAACTTTAGGTGATTTTTCTTTTGAATAACTGATAGGACAATGCCGTCCCGTTGGGCCAATATACATACTTGGAGCGGCTTGTTTTAATATTTGTTGTTGTTGGTAATCAAGTAAAGACATTAACATAGAGGATAGATCTATTTTAGCTAACTTAGTCAGTGATTTTATGTCACCGACAAAAGGCGAAAACCAATCAGATAAACACGCTAATAATGCTTTTTCACTAATATCAGGTAAATTGTATGTTGAAAAATAGTCATTCAACCATTGCCATCTAGCTTTCAATGCCAGATCCTTCTCTTGCCAATTAAGAAAACCTAACCCTTTTTGTTTAATAAGTTCACACCACATATTAGCAATATTTGTTTTTGTTAGCGTCGTTTGGCTTATTTTTTCTTGTAGGATGAGCGCGGCTAATTTTGTTTGCGATCGAGCCATTATTCTACCGCTAGCCTGATCAAACATGGCAGTTTCTTGTTCAATAATTTCTTCTGTAAATATTTGTTCTATTTGCGGTAAATCAATAGTAGCAGCCAAACGTACTTGTAAAACCCCTTGTGATTGCATTAAATCAGCAACCACCAAAAAGCTTTCCCCTGCTAACGCATCTTGGTCATTTAAGGTGACTCCTTTGCCATTCGCACAAATAAAATCGCCTAGTGATCCACGTGCTTTAGCTACCCGTTCTGGGTAAGCATACGCAAGTAATAAACCGGTTTTATCTAAGCTCAGACTTCTTTTAGCAAGCGAATTAAGATCCGTTAGTTTCATTTTTTGTGCTAAGTTTTTAACTTGTTTTACAATATTAACAAGCGCACCATAAGGTTTATGCCATTGCGCCAATAACTGCGTTATTCTGTGCTCAATATTACAATCAAAGCGACTCTGTTCATTGGGAAGGATATCTCGCTCTTCTAATAATGCCGTTATTATACAAGCGAGAAAAGTCAGCTGTTGAACATTGTCTCGTGGTAGCTCTTTCGTTGTTACTCTGTTTGCACAAAGTAGCATGTGAGCAAATCGAGGATGACAAGGTAATTGTGCGACTTGCTCGCCATGCTTAGTTAATCGGTTATGCTGATCAACAATAGCTAAGCTTTTAAGCTCTTGCCATGCCTGCTGTTCTTTAACCCTTGTGGGCAGTTCTAATACAGGTAAATCAGCTAACGTATTTACTCCCCAGCGTGCCACTTCTATTAACGTAGGTAGTAAATCAGCTTGCTGAATGTCATTCACACTCTGATCAGGTCGGCGTTCAAAATCATCTTTTGCATATAAACGAATGCATTTCCCTGCCATTAAACGCCCTGCTCGCCCTGCCCTTTGTATGGCAGAGGCTTTGGCTATGCGTTTTTGTACTAATTTATTCATTAAGCTAGCGCTGTCATAACTGGCTACTTTTTCTAAACCACAATCAATCACTAAACTAACACCTTCAATGGTTAGTGAAGTTTCCGCAATATTCGTCGCTAGTACTAATTTTCGCTTGCCCGACTGACAAGGTTCAATCGCTTGCTGTTGTTGCTTTAAGGTTAAATCACCAAATAAAGGACAAAGTAATAAGTCATCAATAACATCTGAACTCAATGCTTGGGCAATAAAACGGATATCAGCAATACCGGGGAGGAATACTAAGGTAGAGCCTTGATGTTCATACGCTTGCTGTTTAATCACATTAAGTGCGTGAATTCGCCAGCGCTGGACATTAGTAGGTGCATTATAAATAATCTCAACAGGATAACTGCGTCCTTCACTAGCAACCACAATAGCGTCTGGCAATGCTTTCTTTAAATAATCCGTGTCTAAGGTTGCCGACATCAATAGTATTTTTAAATCATCACGCAAACCTTGCTGAATATCGCGCGTTAAAGCAAATGCTAAATCTCCGTGTAAACTCCGCTCATGAAACTCATCGAATACGACTAAAGCACAGTTACTAAGTTCTGCATCGTGTTGAATTATTTGCGTTAGAATACCTTCAGTGATCACTTCTAAGCGGCTACTTTTAGATACTTTTATTTCATTACGCAATCGATAACCGACAGTTTGACCTACCGGTTCATTTAATTGATTGGCGAGATAAGTCGCAATATTTTTAACGGCAAGGCGACGTGGCTGTAATAAATATATTTTTTTATCTGTTAGCACTTCAATGTTAAGTAACCACAAAGGTAAGCAAGTCGATTTCCCCGCCCCCGGTGGCGCAGATAAAATAACCGTAGGGTATTCTGTCAGTGATTGACAAAAATGAGTTTTAATTGCTTCAATAGGCAAAGGCGTGGATGCTGACATATAAGCTAAACAGTAGAAGAACAATAAAAAACAATAATAGTTATTATAACAATGTTTATTCTTGAATAGTTAACCAAGTGAAAAAATATCCAAATTACTGATATTATTCGTAATATTAACAATATATCAAAGTAAATATTGGTAAGAATTAACAAACGACGATGCAATCACACGACTTTTGTACTATCGATATAGGCGCTTCATTGCTGGATGTATAACTTGAAGCCAGTAACTCGCGGTCTGGCATATAAACATCAAAGTAAATATAAACGGTAGAAATAAAATGTATGCCCTTGGCAAACGCTTAAAAAATTGCTATCAATAACGTCAGACAAAACTTCACCAAAGGAAAACCACTAATGCAATATTCCACAGAAGGAATTTACCGTATTGAACAACAAAACAATATTTTATTGATTGATATTGATGAGCAAGGCTCTTTCGATGATGTTGTCAGCGCACAATACCGTAAGGATATTAAAACTATGATTCAGAAAATGCGTCATAGTCCATGGGCATCACTCATCACATTTAAAGGTACGGGTGTTTTTTCCCCTGATGCTGAACAAAGTTTAATTGAAACAACGAATTACCGAGTAGAAAATGGCATGGTAGCCATTGCTTCCGTTATCCTTGACAGTGCCTATGCCGATATTTTGCAGCTGCAGCTACAACGTATTTATCAAAGCAGCTCTGTTCAATTTAATTTTTTTAGCGACACTAAATACGCGAAAGATTGGTTGGAAAGTTTTATTAAGTAAACATCTGTGTTATCACATAGTTTTATCGTAAACCATTCAAAGTAAGTTATTGACATCAACAGAGATTGGTAATTCAATATTTCACCACGTAAAATAAAAAAACTGATGACTGATGCGATTTGATGAAAACTAATTTAAAAAAAGCGACCTTAATAAAGCGATATAAAAGATTCTTAGCTGACGTAATACTTGAAGACGGCACCACGACAACAATACATGTATCTAACACCGGCTCTATGAAAAATTGTGGCTGCGAAGGTGACACTGTTTGGTATTCAACATCAGATAATCCTAAAAGAAAATATCCTTATACTTGGGAATTAACAGAAACTACACAAGGACATATCATTTGCGTTAATACTATTGCTGCAAACCGATTAGTAGAAGAAGCAATTAGTAACTACGTTATTACTGAAGTCAATGCTTATGAAACACTTAAACGTGAAGTTAAATACGGCACTGAAAACAGTAAAGTCGATTTTATGCTTACCGGTGCCAACAAAACAGATTGCTATCTAGAAGTAAAAAGCTGTACTTTTTTGGAAAATGGGAAAGGATATTTTCCTGATGCCGTTACCGTCAGAGGTCAAAAGCATATTCGTGAACTGATTGAAATGGTTGAGCAAGGCCACAGAGCTATTTTAATTTTCGCAGTATTACACAGTGGAATAAATAGTGTATCTCCTGCTAATCATATTGACCCTAAATATAATGAACTTCTACTAGAAGCATCTAAAGTGGGAGTTGAGATAATTGCCTATAAAGCACAACTGTCTGTATCGGAAATAATATTAACATCCAAAATTCCCGTTGATTTATTCCGATGATGTATACATTGGGTATATACATATTTTCTATTTGGAAATAAACTAAACCTGCCATTTTCAAATTTTATCCATTGATTAAAATGAAAATTTCAGTACATGGCCTATAAAATAAAATTATTAATTATCACTAAAAACGAGATAATGGTTGACTAACAATAGGGTAAATTGCTAAAAGAGCCTGCTCATTTAAAACGTCACAGATAAAGGCTGAGCGCACATTGTTTTCAAGTTAAGTAACTCATTGATATAAAGGTAAATGTTTTTTATTTTGACTTTATTAACTCGAAGCATTGATTTTTATCATGATTGATACCATATAGTTCTGATATTTTAGGTCTATTATATAATAGTATTGGCAATTACAACCAAGTTAAAAGTTAATTGATGTATTCATCAAACAACCTTGGTCCTTGTAGTATTAGGAGATTCAGCATGCCAACAAGCAAAGGCAAAACATTAGGTATATTGGCGTTAGCTGGCGTAGAGCCATATCAAGAAAAAGCTAACGAAGAATATATGGGTACCCCCCAGCAAGAGCATTTTAAAAAGATTTTAGATGCATGGCGCCTGCAACTTCGTGAAGAAGTTGATCGTACCGTAACTCATATGCAAGACGAAGCTGCAAACTTTCCTGATCCGGTTGATAGAGCCGCCCAAGAAGAAGAGTTTAGTCTTGAATTGCGTACTCGAGATCGTGAACGTAAGCTCATCAAAAAGATTGAGAAAACTTTACAATTAATTGAAGAAGATGATTTTGGCTTTTGTAAATCTTGTGGCATTGAAATTGGCATACGCCGTTTAGAAGCAAGACCTACTGCCGATCTTTGTATTGAGTGTAAAACGTTAGCAGAAATTAAAGAGCGACAAATGGCTGGCTAAGTCATTGACTAAGCAAGCTTCACTCAATAGTATTTTGCTCTCTAATCGACCACAGCTATCTAGTGTTAATGGGTACCGTGGTCGTTTCGCTCCATCTCCTTCTGGGTTTCTCCATTTTGGTTCCTTAATTGCCGCTCTGGCAAGTTTTTTAGATGCTAAATCTTTTGTTTCTACTCATGGCCGTTCTGGTGAATGGTTAGTACGCATAGAAGACATTGATCCTCCTCGTGAGCAAATTGGCGCTAGTTCAGCTATTTTAACAACCCTTGATGCTTTTGGCTTACATTGGGATGAGTCAGTACTTTATCAAAGCCAACAGTCAGAACTCTATCAAGACACACTGAACGATTTACAGCAGCATAAGCTCAGTTATTATTGTCAATGCACTAGAGCAGAAATTAAAAAGCTTGGCGGAATATATCAAGGTCATTGCCGAACTCTGAACCATTCTAAGCACAACAACGCTACCCGGTTAATTAACCAACACGGTATTTATCAGTTTAATGATCTTTTCCAAAAACAAGCGCAAGGCAAAGTAGAGTGTGAGCAAGCCTTAGCCCAAGAAGATTTTATCATTCATCGAAAAGATGGATTATTTGCCTATCAACTTTCCGTTGTTGTCGACGATATTTATCAAAATATTAGCCATGTTATTCGCGGTTGTGATTTACTTGAACCAACAGCAAGACAATTAACGTTATTCGCGACATTAAATACCCCTGCTCCAGAATACGGGCATGTACCGTTAGCAATAACATCAACTGGTTATAAACTAAGTAAACAAAATAAAGCGCCAAGTATTAATAATAATAATCCACAACCGGCATTAATCGCTGCACTAACCTTTTTAGGACAATCTCCTGATCCAACACTGGTGAATGAAAAAGTTGATGATATTATCATTTGGGCGATTCATCATTGGTCACGCGATAAAGTGCCTCAAGTAAAAGAAATCAGTATCAAATAACATTTAAAATGTATGAATATCAATCATAAGAGTACCTGATATGAATCTTAATTTTTCCGAGTTTTCTCAGAACCAGCGCTATCACTTAATGACGCAAACAATCATTCCAAGACCTATCGCTTGGGCGTTAACTGACTCAAATAATGGTCAACTCAACTTAGCACCTTTTTCATATTTTACAGCGGTATCAAGCGCCCCTCCTATTTTAATGATTTCTGT
>DPHE01000008.1:7410-13487 GCA_003521815.1 Colwellia sp. | reverse complement strand
TATGCAACACTGGCTTAACCTTGCTATTGCTAGTGAACGTGGAATTAGCATGAATATACGTTACGCGTTACCAGCTCAACACTTGTGGTTACTAATAAGAACACTGGCTAGCGAAGATAAAGTGCCTGATCAGTCTCCCTATTCAAGAGAAGTACTGACGTGGCGAATTTATGCCTTACTTGCCACTGACAAAGTGATAAATGATGATGATTTTATTCCAGCAACTCGTTATTGGTTTGAACAGGTAAGTTCAAAAGTAACAACAAATTCATCACTAAAATCTATATTAGATACGTCAAGTAAAGCCGATTTAAAACGGTATCAGTTAGCAGGGCAAATGGCTGACTTGTACGAACAGTATTTGATTTTCAGACCTGAATGGCTTGATGCATGGCAGCAAGGAAAAGAAGCGATTGAACTTAGCGCGGATAATAAATGGCAAGCCAAATTATGGCAGTTACTTATTAGTGAACTCCCTTATAATCCGGTTGAATTACTTAATGACGCTATTGCCAATATAGCCGATAAATTGAGTAATGATCCTAATATTCTGCCGAAACGCATGAGCTTTTTTGGTATTAATACCATGGCACCAATGTGGTTAAATTTTATTAATGCACTAAGTGAATATATTGACGTCGACTTTTTTCATTTAAACCCCTGTTTCTCTTATTGGGGCGATATCATCAATGAAAAACAGGCAATAAATAAATTATCTCATTGGTCAAACGGCGCGGATAACGATGAGCACTTATTTGTTGGTAATCCGTTATTAGCCAATTTTGGTCAACAAGGACGTGAATTTTTAGCCTTATTACAAGACTACAGTACCGTCAACATTGAATTGTTTGTTAAAGCCAGCGGCGATGATAGTACTCAAGATAATAATGACAACTTAACGTCATCAACATGTATTTTATATCAACTACAAAATGATATTTTAGCGCTAAATGATGCAACAGTAAAAGGAGATGGGACAGATAACGGCGCTACTAGCGAAACAACGTCGCCATTGATTGACGATTCAATCACCATTGTTAGTTGTCATAGTGCGTTACGTGAAGTACAAGCGTTACATGATTACTTGCTTCACCAGTTTAATGACACGGCGAATGATAAAGATAAGTTAACACCAAAAGATGTGTTGGTGATGTGTCCGCAAATAGAGCAATACGCACCTTATGTGAATGCCGTTTTTACCCGTGGTTGGCAAGAGTTAACTGATGAAGTACCGCCACTACCGTGTTCAATTGCTGATCGAAGCGCTAAAGACAGTGATCCCTTAATAGCGGCTTTTAGCGAGTTGCTGACTTTACCTGACTCTCGTTTTCAAGTATCACAATTACTCAGTTTTATTCGTTTACCTGCCGTTGCTAATAAATTTGTCATCAACGTAGAAGACAGTGAAAAAATTAGCCTTTGGTTACAACAAGCAACAATTCATTGGGGCTTAGACCAAGCCCATAAAGAGGCGTTATTAGGTGAGCAAGCCAGTAACAGCTTCACTTGGCAGCAAGGTTTATCTCGTTTGTTACAGGGTTTTGCTTATGCTGATACTGACAGTATCTATCAGAACCAGTTGTTACTCGGGGTAGTAGAAGGTGACGACGCCATTTTACTAGGCCAGTTAATGTTGTTTATAGAACAATTACAGCATTTTTCTCATCAGCTTAATAGCGCTAGAACGGCTAAAGCATGGCAGAGTTTTTTACTTAATCAGCTTGAAGTGCTTTTTTCTACCCAAGTTGCCTTTTCAACGAATACGACTAAAAAAACGGAGTTACAAGCCACGCTCCAAACAAATAATCAAATAGATAATAGTATCGCTATTATCGAACAAGCAATCGCCTCGTTAGTTGAGTATTGCGAGCATGCGCATTTTGATGAAGAAATTGGGTTACCTATCATTGTAGATTTTCTCAATAATCATTTCAGTCAAGGGGATGCCAGTAAGCAGTTTATGGTTGGACAAGTGACTTTTTGCTCTATGTTACCTATGCGTAGTATTCCGTTTAAAGTCATCGCAGTTCTAGGTTTAAATGATGGTGAGTTTCCAAGACAGCGTCCTTCATTAGGTTTTGACTTGATAGCACAAAGTAAAGCTGTGTTGGGTGATAGATCCCGTCGCGGTGATGATCGATATTTGTTTTTAGAAGCGCTTATTTCGGCGAGAAAAGCGCTATATTTAAGTTATCAGGGACGAAATATTAGAAATAATAGAGAAAAAGAACCTTCATTAGTATTAAAAGAGTTAATGGGCTATTTAGCACAAGGTTATGGCTGGCAGTTTGAGCAAGAAAGTTCTGACGTTCATCAAATGCCAATGCAACCTTATAGTGAAGATAACTACACAGTTCGTGATGCTGAGCTAATTGTTAAGTCAGGCTTTAAGCCTAGCTTTAATGCTAACTGGTTAACCTTGGGTCAACATGAACACAACCAAGCACCACAAGATGAGTTAGTGGTTGAAGCATGCGATATAGCAGACAATATTAATACGATAACGGCGAATGAACTCATACGTTTTTTTCAACACCCGAGTAAAATGTTTGCGCAACAAGTACTGAATTTATATCTAGATAGTAGAGAAGTAAATCTAGATGATATAGAATCTTTTACCGCAAATCATCTAGAAAATTACTTACTAAAACAAGACTTACTTGCGGCTAGCTTATCGGCTAAAAATAGTCTGACAATTGAGCAAGTGATTGAGTCAGCAACGTTATCGGGTAAATTTCCTGACTTACCCAGTACCGAATCACATTTTGAAGAAGCGCTTGATGCAAGTAGCCAATTGGCGCAAGAAATTATGGAGCAAGGCTGTAATAGTCCTGAGCTAATTGATTGCCAAATAGTACTTAACATTTCTCATAATAATATCAATACTCATACCAATACAAAAGCAGATTTATCTGAACAAAGCATAACGCTTAGTGCACAGTTACCCGTAAAACTCACACATGCAGGTGCGCAACTGGTTTTCTACCGTAGCTCTAGTGCGAAAGCTAAAGATTTATTCACCATGTATTTACATCACTTAATCATGCAGGTATGGCAACAACAAAACAGTAAAACAGCAAACGATGCCTCTAATCTAACCCATTCATTCGGTTCATTAGGCCAAGTAGAGCAAACACGCGGCTTTTACTTTAATACTAAGGCACAAAAAGTTGAACAATACAGTGTTAATAATGAAGGCTCTGAAGAAGCTAAAGCGGAACTAGAAATGCTACTAGGCGTTTATGTTCTAGGTCAGAAACAAGCACTAATGCTTAATGGCGATTTGGCTGCTCAAGTATTTAAAGAGTCACGGGGTAAGCGTGTTGAATTGACACAAGAAGATTTCGAAAAATTTTGGCAAGACTCAGTGATGCCAACAGGCGCTATCCCAGGGTTTGGCTCAGATGCTTATATTCATTATTTTTGGCCTCAATGCCTACAAGTTGAAACCTTAGTACCCCAAATTGAATCCGTTTATCAAGGATTATATCGTTGTGTCTTAAAAGAAAAGGCAAGTAAGGGTGCAGTGAAAGCAACCAATGGAGCAAGCCGCTAATGTCAACCGAAGTAAATTTGAAAAACTTAGAGGCGGCCACTATCCCTTTAACTGGGCGGCACTTAATTGAAGCCAGTGCAGGTACAGGAAAAACCTATAATATCACCCGTATTTATTTGCGCTTATTACTAGTGCGAGAGTTAAAAGTAGAAGAAATTTTACTGATGACGTTTACCAAAGATGCTACACAAGAGCTTCGTGGCAGAATAGATGCTTTTGTTCGTGACGCATTAACCAACTGGCAAGCATTATGTGAAAAGGATAGTTATTTCGCACAAATCAGCCAAAATGTCATGAGAAATACCAAAAGTACTAAAAAAGAAAGTGACGATAAAATTCATTTTTTGCTAAAACGTGCCTTATTATTTTTAGACGAAGCCGCTATTTTTACCATTCACGGCTTTTGCCAACGGGCGTTAACACAACACGCTTTTGCTAGTGGATTACCATTTAGCGCTAATATGACCACTAATAGCAATGATTTAATTTTAGAAGCTTGCCAAGATTGGTATCGACAACTTGCTAAACAAAATAGTGACGCCTTTGAATTAGTCGCTCAATTTTGGGTCACACCCGCAGCTTTTGTTAGTAGCTTTGCAAAGGCTATTTCTCATAACACTGAGCTTTCTGTCCTTGATGTTCAAGGGTTGGTGGATAAATTCGTTCGATTAGCTAAGCAAGCTAATACTGCTATTGCGGCAGACTTAGCTTTACTTAATGAAGGTTTAGTTGCCCATAAAAAAGCCGATGAACAAGAAAAGAGAGGAGCAGAGTTAGTTAAGTTACAGGCTTGGTTAGCTCTATTAAGTGAGTGTGAAAATGAACAAGCGTTGCTCGCTGCAATACAACAGCCAATGCCAGACTATTTACTTAATGGAAATCGACATCCTAAGGCATTTAAAGCAGCGTTAGCGGAAGTGTTAGCAAGCAGTAAAATAATTAAAACTGATGTTAAAGATTTAGCTAAGAATATTAATAAAGCTAAAGCTTATGAGATAGTTCGTACTGCAATTTATCAAATACGTGAGCAAGTTCAACAAGCAAAAGAGCAACACAACTTACTCGACTTTGATGATTTGATTAATACATTAGCAGATTGCTTAAAAAATGAAGAAGACAGTCGGTTAGCACAAACATTATTGGCACAATATCCGGTAGCCCTAGTTGATGAATTTCAAGATACTGATCCCCAACAATTTGCTATTTTACAGGGCATTTATTATCAGGCTAACCCTTTACAAAATAAAGCTAAACAGGAAGATGCGGCACTGTATCTCATTGGCGATCCTAAACAAGCTATTTATGGTTTTCGTGGTGGAGATATTTTTGCTTATTTGAGCGCTCGTAGTGATTGTGATTATCACTGGCTTATGGACACGAACTGGCGATCTAATCCTGCTATGGTTGATGCTTATAATCAGGTGTTTTTGGGGGATGGTAATAACACAGTCTTTGGCTATGGTATTCCTTATCAATCTGTTAAAGCAGGAAAATCTGCTGACCTATCTAATAATAATCCAAGCGAGCAATCAAGAAATAAGCCCAAAGCGTTACAATTTATTCATTTTTCTAATGAAGAGGGAGTTACCAAACAGACTGATAGGCCATTAATGGCGACTTGGTGTGCCAATGAAATAGTACAATTATTAACAGATGAAGATGTAAAGCCACAAGATATTGCCATTTTAGTTCGTGATGGGCGCGAAGCTGCTGATATTAAACAAGCACTGTTAGCGGCTAACTTGACTAGTGTATTTTTATCGGATCGAGCGAACTTATTTCACAGTGAACAAGCCAAGCAACTTATTAGTGTCTTAAAGGGGATATTAGCGCTGGAAGATGAACATTTATATTTAAATGCCTTGGCCAGTGGTTTATTAGGTTTTGATGCCCCCACATTGTATAAACTTCAACAAGATGAAATGGCTTATCAAACGCTAAAATTCAGTTTTTTCGATTATAGAACGCAATGGCAACGACAAGGTTTTATTGCGATGGCGATAAACTTAATGCATCAGCACTTTAAAATAGCGCTAGAGAGTAAAGATCGTGCGTTAACTAATCTCCTGCATTTATTTGAAATTTTACAATCAGCTAGCCAAAAGTTCTTGCAACCACAAGAGCTACTCTATTGGTTTGAACAACAGTGTAGCTTAGAAAGTAACGCCGCTAATAGTGATGTAGAAGCAGAGCAGCGCCTTGAAAGTGACGGTGATTTGATTCGCATAGTAACCCAACATGGCGCAAAAGGGTTGGAATATCCAATCGTCTTTATTCCGTTTGCGACGCGTCATAAAGATCCGCTTAAATTTGGCAATAAATCGGTGATCTATATTGAATACCACAATGAGCAAGGTCAATTGTGTTTGAGTTTAGATGGCGATGAACAAGCGAAAGCGGCCATGGCTAATGAAGCTTATGCCGAAACCATTCGTTTGTTGTATGTAGCGATAACACGAGCAGAAAGCCGGTGTTATGTGTTTACCACACCATTTGATAAATATGCCTTATCGCCACTTGG
>DPHE01000008.1:5736-7192 GCA_003521815.1 Colwellia sp. | reverse complement strand
TGGCGAAATCACCGGAATCAATAGAGGTAAAACAAGTTTCATTTGACGCAATTGATAGTGATGTATATCAGCAGAACAATCTTGATTTAACGGGGTCATTACTACTCGAGGTAAGTCAGTTTCATGGCAAGATAGAACGTGATTGGTGGCTTAGTTCATTTTCAGCGTTAAGTAGAAACTTACGACACGGTGGAGTATCAAAACCAGATAGAGACACTGAGCTGTTAGCGACTGTTGATACAAGGCCAATGTACAATAAACTACTCTTACGCTTTCAACTGGCAAAAGGTGCGCACACTGGTAATTTACTCCATGACATTTTAGAGCATAGTGACTTTGTTCATTCGCATGAAACAACAAGTAATTGGCACGAAAGTATCAAGTGGCCGTTGGTTAAGTATGGCGAATTAACAGCGGGTTTTACTGAAGACGATCTTGTTGTGTGGCTTGATGAAATAGTCGCAACACCGCTTATTTCAGAGCTAATGATTTCTGAACCCATAGTACTGACAAAGGAGATTGAAACAGGGACATCTTGTGATGATCACTTTTGTTTGGCTGATATTCCAATGAACCAAACACTACGTGAGAGTGAATTTTATTTTCCAATGGAAGAGGCGAGTATTAGTGCGCTAGCTAAATTGCTAACCGATCACCGAAAGTCTGCATTGGTTGACCCAAATAAAATTTATGATGTGAATCACGTTAGATTACCAAGCTATCAATCATTAAAAGGCATGATGCATGGTTTTATTGATTTAGTCTTTGAAAAAAATGGTAAATATTATGTTTGTGATTATAAGTCTAGCCATTTAGGTGACGATTATTTTGATTATAATCATCATGCTTTACGTAACCATATTGAAAAAAATTATTACGACTTACAGTACCTTATCTATAGCTTAGCGTTACATCGCTATTTACAGCAGAACGTGACTAACTATAATGCCGAACAACATTTTGGCGGTATTTATTATCTGTATTTGCGTGGTATGACCCATGATAAAAAATACCGTGGTGCAGGTGTTTATTTTCGAAAAATCCTGCTTGATGAATTAACCGCATTAGATTGCCTCTTCCTAGGTAAAAATGTAGGTGAAGAGCTAGATAAGAAGTCTTTAGACAAAGGCTCCGCAAGCAATAATGAATCGACTAGGGAGGAAACATAATCGTGCACGTTTACAACAGTTTTTTTCAAGCACAACAGCAGTTAGTTGATATTGAAGCCATTGATTATTTTTTTGCAAAAGAAATGCTCACCGCATTAAAAGAGTCGACCGAAATTTTAACCAAACCTTCAATCAAACTATCGATCACGCAAGAGCAAATCCTTACCCATGTGTTTTTCGCACTCAGTGCTAGTTTACGAGCAGGTCATACGTGTTTACCGTTAACTGAACTTGCGCAGCAACATTGGGCTGTCGCTGTTGACGATCAAGGGCAATGTAGTCATCAA
>DPHE01000008.1:0-5409 GCA_003521815.1 Colwellia sp. | reverse complement strand
ACGATTAACACAACGATTACCCACATCACCAGAAAATATAAGCCGTGTCCTTCAACAACTATTTCCATTAGTAAAAGATAAAGCACAAGAAATTGATTGGCAACAGATTGCGGTTGCCAATGCGATGAATAAAAACTTTACTGTTATTGCAGGTGGCCCCGGCACAGGTAAAACTTACACAGTGACCAAGTTGTTGGCCGCTTTAGTTATGCTAAACACTAACACGGCCACTAACAAACTAAGTCATAACCCAGCCCTAGAAATAGCCTTGGTAGCACCAACGGGTAAAGCGGCACAACGTTTATCTGAGTCCATTATCAGTGCGATTACGGGCTTTAAAACATTAATTAATGCGAATATTTTAGCCGCGATACCAACAGAGGCGAAAACCATTCACCGTTTACTCGGTGTTATTCCTAACAGCCCAAACTTTAGGCACGATCAAAATAATCACCTTAGCTGTGATGTTTTATTAATAGACGAAGTCTCTATGGTTGACTTACCTATGATGACACGCATCTTTAGAGCATTAAAAAAAGAAACAAAAATCATCTTGCTTGGTGATGCCGATCAATTACCCTCTGTTGCTGTAGGGAGTGTTTTAGCCGATATTACCCCTAGACCTCATTCTGGTTACAGCCCAGCTAATACCAATTATTTAGCCCAAGTATGTCAATTAGATGTACAACAACTCAATCACGCATTTATGTCAACAGCTAATCATAGTGATCATCTTAGCTTTTTGGTTACTAGCCGTCGTTTTGATGGGGAAGGGGGGATTGGCAAGTTAGCTACTCATGTAATCAAAGGAGAAAGTACACAAAGTTGGCAATTGTTACAGGCCGCTAATGAAAACAATAGAAATCAGTTAGCCTTAGTTGAGGGGGATTTACACGATTGGCTATCACCGTTAATAAAAGAATATTATCAAGGTATTAGCCGTTGTGACACCCTTGACGATGCGTTTGCTTTATTTGCTAAATTTCGTATTCTCTGTGTTACTCGCCAAGGAGAATTTGGTGTTGATGCGATTAATCAATGGGTAAAAGAGCAATTAGCAGTTAATACGGCTCAACCTTGGGGGCAATCTCACCAAAACTACCACGGCATGCCTATTATGATCAGTGAAAATGATTATCGCCTTGGACTTTTTAATGGTGATATTGGTTTACTATGGCATGCTAATAGCAATACTAGTACGAATGCTAGTGACAACGCTAGTCTCCATAGTAATCACCTAATGGCGTTTTTTGAACAGCCCAAAACAGCCGATGGCGAAACACATTATAAAACGCTATTGCCATCAAGATTACCAAAATATGACAGCGTGTATGCGATGACCATCCATAAAACGCAGGGCAGTGAGTTTACGCATGTTGCCATGTTATTACCTAAACAAAGTAATAATTTACTGCTATCGCGCGAATTACTTTATACCGGTATAACGCGGGCAAAAACACAGCTTACCATTGCCAGTAACAAGCAAACTTGGCAACAAGGGGTTACCAGCGTAGTAAAACGTTATTCAGGTTTAAAAATAGTAGAGTAATCATGTTCTAGCTTAACAATATTGATATACTTGCGCGCACAAAGTTAAGTTGATGTTAAACACTCAACTATTTTAGGACATAAAACCTCAATGCAATTAATGAATATAGACAAAGCGCGTTATAGAAAAAACTTAAATATCGTTATCGTTGGCTTTATTGCAACATTATTAATGTTAGCGTTACTTTTTGGACAACTATTGATCCTCAGCTTTGAACAAGAAGGAGTCAATAATTTTAGGTATAACTTATTGGGTGCTGTATTATCTTTATTGGCTTGTATGGCTGTTCTAGATACCTTAAAAACGTCAGATTTCTTTAAAGAAATTTATTATGTTTGGCAAATTAAACAACTACACAATTTAATTTACCGTAAAGTAAAAAAAGTTAAAAAAGCAGCCAAAAATTTAGAACAAGATGCATTGATTATTTTAACTTTTTACTACCAAAGCCAACAACAAGTGTATCAACTTGATGATAATACGTTGACTATCAGTAAGGTAAATAAAGATTTGGCTGACTTACAAGAAACAATTACTAACAACAACTTAACGATTAGTGTGGAACAATTTGATAAAAAACTGATCACTTCTTTTAAGTAATGTCACATTAGACTAAAGTGAAAAAACAAGGTAGATGCGTTGCCTATAATAGATATAGCCAAGCTACTGCAAGGTGTTTAATTAAGCATATATTAGAAAGGTAGTTAGGCAATATATTGCTTAAAGTGACTTGGGTAGGTACCGAATAATTGACACGTTTATAGAGGAACAAAAAAACCAGTACTTGTTAAAGGACTGGTTTATATATTTTTATCATCAACTATATAAGTGTTTATCTAGACTAACTATAGAAGTTATCTTGCACGGAAAGTAATGCGACCTTTAGATAAATCATAGGGTGTTAGTTCAACTGTTACTTTATCACCAGTCAAAATACGAATGTAGTTTTTACGCATTTTACCAGAAATATGAGCAGTCACAACGTGGCCATTCTCTAATTCAACTCGGAACATAGTGTTAGGTAAAGTATCTTGTACTGTACCTTGCATTTCAATATTTTCTTCTTTCGCCATGGGGCGCTAAACCTCTATATGTTGTGCAAATAAGCCAAAGTATCTATTTAAATTATTAGAACGTTTGACTGATAAAAAAAGCTGCGCGAATGATGCCTAATTGCACGGTAAAAGTAAAGCTTTGTACCTGTTTATTTATCATAATCGTTGATTTTTTAGCCTGTGGAACACTTTCCTTCAACTAACTGCCATTTTAGGTTGATAAATCGTTCGTGTGGATAGTAACTGTTTTTATAATTCATTTTTTGACAAGCATCAATTTGATAGCCTAAATATAAATAAGGTAACTTCAATTGTCGGCATAAATCAATTTGCGTAAGGATAGAAAAACGTCCTAGGCCATACCGTTTAAAATTAGGATGGTAAAAAGTATAAACAGCAGACAAACCATTAGTCAGCATATCAGTCACAGCAACACATATCAGTTGTTCCATGCCATCAACAATAACCCACGTTTCAATAAATAGTTGCGTGGTTAAATGACTACTGAGAAAACTTTGAAATTGCTCAATGTTTGCTGGATACATACTGCCATCTTGATGGAAGGTATTAATATAAGTTTCATAGAGCGGATAATAATACTCTTTAATTTGCGTTGAGTGCTTGATGGTGAAAGTAGCATTACGTTTTAATGCGCGTTTTTGGCTTTTCGAAGGACTAAAATCATTAATTAATACACGAATCGATTGGCAAGCATCACAGTTTTCACAGTAAGGCCGATAAGATTGTTCACCACTACGACGAAAGCCTTCAGTCATTAATATGCTATAACTATGTTTGTTTTGCAGGCGTTCATCAACGGCAATTAATAAACGTTCTTCTTCATCAGGTAAGTAACTACACGGAAAGGTTTTGGTTATACCTACTTTAAAACTACTATCATTCATATGGCTACTTCTATTATATTAATAGCGTGTTAATTAACGGATAACTCACGTGGTTGCCAAAAATCAGCAGAGACATTTTTATTTAGGGCCATGCTTTTGAGCGCTATAAAGTTTTCTCGTGATATTTCTGTCGCGCCCATATCAGCTAAAAAATCATTAAGCAATTGGCAGTCAATAAAATCAACATCAATCGTTTTAAGCAGCTCAGCTAAAGCAACCAATGCAAATTTAGAGGCATTAGGTGAAGTATAGAACATTGACTCACCAGAGAAGAAACCATTAATGGCGACACCATATAAACCACCCACTAACTCAGGTTTCTCATCAGAATTTGTTTGCCAAATTTCAATAGAATGTGCAAAGCCCAATTGATGCAAATTGACATAAGCCTTTTGCATGTCAGGTAAAATCCATGTGCCATCATCTCGAAAGGGGGCATCTGCACACAATGCTATCACTTGCTCAAAGGCGGTATTTAACGTGATTTTATAAGGAGATTTTTTTAATGCTTTTCGCAACGTACGATTAATACGTAAATCGTCAACATGAATAATCGCTCTTGGGTTAGGTGACCACCACAGCAGCGGATCATTTTCGCTAAACCATGGAAAGATACCTTGGCTATAGGCGCTAATTAATCGTTTTGGCTGTAAATCACCACCAACGGCTAATAAACCGTTTGGCTCAGTGAGGGCATATTCTACAGGAGGAAAAGCCAAATCTTTTACAGTGAGTTGATAGAGGCTCATATTATTTAGAAATAATCATGTTAGCTAGAATCAAAAGGCTTAAATTCGTGTTTTTAAATGGTCACGACTAATAAGCCTTTTTAACGTGCTATTGGGCGTCGAGGAAGCGTTCAGCGTCTAGTGCTGCCATGCAACCGGCGCCAGCTGACGTGATTGCTTGACGATAGATATGATCAGCAACATCACCAGCGGCAAATATACCTTCAACACTGGTTTGAGTTGCGTTACCTTGAGTACCACTTTGAATCGTTAAGTAGCCATTTTTCATTGCAAGTTGATCGTTGAAAATATCGGTATTAGGTTTGTGACCAATAGCGATAAATACACCAGCAACAGCAAGTTCTTCCGTTGCATCTGATTTAGTGTCTTTTAAGCGTAACCCTGTCACACCCATGTTATCGCCCAGTACTTCATCTAAAGTACGATCTGTATGAAGGATGATATTGCCGTTTTTAACTTTTTCATTTAAACGATCGATTAATATTTTTTCAGAGCGAAAAGTATCACGACGATGAATTAAATGAACTTCACTAGCAATATTTGATAAATAAAGGGCCTCTTCAACTGCAGTATTACCCCCACCAACAACAGCAACTTTTTGATTTTTGTAAAAGAATCCATCACACGTCGCACAAGCGGAAACACCACGCCCCATAAACGCTTCTTCAGAAGGTAGACCTAAATATTGTGCTGATGCACCAGTACAAATAATCAACGCATCACAGGTAAACGTGCCGTTGTCGCCGGTTAATGTATAAGGGCGTTTAGAAAAATCGACTTTATTGATGTGATCAAAAATAATTTCAGTATCAAATTTTTCAGCATGTTTTTGCATACGATCCATTAACGCTGGACCGGTTAAATCATCAGCATCACCTGGCCAGTTTTCTACTTCTGTTGTCGTGGTTAACTGACCACCTTGCTGCATACCTGTAATCATTACTGGTTTAAGGTTAGCACGGGCAGCATAGACTGCGGCAGTATAACCAGCTGGGCCTGAGCCTAAAATAAGTAGTGGACAATGTCTAACGTCGCTCATGAATGAGTTCTCCGGAGTTTATTTTTAACAAATAGTTTATATAGTTTTAATGATTGGGATGATAAGGGGTTCTATCAAGGGTGTACAGTTGCTTTAAGGATATATTAGTTAA
>DPHE01000067.1:4739-11025 GCA_003521815.1 Colwellia sp. | reverse complement strand
AAAATAATGAGCCGTAAACAGCGAGCAAGCCATTTATTAGGGAAATTATTTAGAAGCGCATCAAGCGCTTGTTGAATAGCAAATAATGAATCTTCAACCGCCCACTGTAGTAGAGGTAAATCTTCTTTTTTCCTGCCTTCATCATTAAAACGTTTTAAACAAGCACTTGCTAGATATAAATGGCTTAATACATCACCAAGACGTGCTGAAATTCGCTCCTTTCTTTTTAAATCAGCGCCTATTGCTAACATCGAAATATCACTGAGCATGGCTAAATTAGCACTAAAGCGAGTTAACAGCTGATAATAATGTTTCGTCTCATCATTAAAAGGGCTAGATAAAAAACGTGATCCGGTAAATGAACTGCTTAAACTACGGCTTATATTACTGAGACTAAAACCAATATGGGCAAATAATGCATGATCAAAATCATTCAATGCTTGTTCTTCATTATTATTATTGGCTGCTTTTAGTTCTGCTAGTACATAAGGATGACAGCGAATAGCGCCTTGACCATAAATAATTAAACTGCGTGTTAGAATGTTTGCGCCTTCCACGGTAATAGCGATAGGAGCACCTTGATAACTTCGGGCAAGGTAATTACTTGGCCCCATGCAAATACCTTTTCCACCATGGATATCCATGGCATCAATCATTGAGGAACGCATTTTTTCTGTTAGGTGATACTTTGCAATCGCTGATATAACAGAGGGTTTTTCACCAAGATCAATGGCCCCGGTAGACATTATTGTTACGGCATCCATTAAATAAGCATTACCACCAATACGAGCTAACGCCTCCTCAATACCCTCCATTTTACCAATGGGTAGTTTAAATTGATGACGTATACGGCTATAGGCACCTGTAGCCAATGCAACCGTTTTAATACAACCAGCACTGTTTGAAGGCAGAGTAATAGCACGACCAACGGATAAACATTCTACTAGCATGCGCCAACCTTGTCCTGCCATGTCACTACCACCAATAATATAATCAAGGGGAACAAAAACATTTTTACCTTGTGTAGGACCATTTTGAAAAGGTATATTTAATGGAAAGTGTCGTCTACCGATAGTGACACCTTCCATATTGGTTGGAATAAGCGCGCACGTTATACCTAACTCTTTTTTATCACTAAATAAATTATCAGGGTCTTCTAATTTAAACGCTAAACCTAGCACGGTAGCGATGGGTGCAAGCGTAATATAACGTTTATCCCAATTAAGACGTATTCCCAAAACCTCTTTACCTTCAAATGGTTGTCGGCAAATAATGCCAGTATCAGGAATTGCACTTGCATCGGATCCTGCCTCAGGGTTGGTTAGAGCAAAACAGGGGATTTCTTGTCCTTTAGCCAGACGAGGCAAGTAATAATCTTGCTGAGCTTTGGTGCCATATTCTTGCAATAATTCACCTGGCCCTAATGAATTTGGCACACCAACGGTACTCGCTAATACCGAACTTACT
The DNA here is from genome assembly GCA_003521815.1 of Colwellia sp. GTDB lineage: Bacteria > Pseudomonadota > Gammaproteobacteria > Enterobacterales > Alteromonadaceae > Colwellia. The sequence goes on along the minus strand of DPHE01000067.1, from coordinate 9,558 downwards.
CCGGTCATTTTTTGTAATATTTTTGATTGGGCAAAAGCTGAAAATTCTAATCCCCCATATTTCTTTTTGATAATCAGGGCAAAAAATTGGTTATCTTTTAGAAACTGCCAAACGTCTTGCGATAGATCGGCAATTTCGTGAGTCGTATGCCAATCATTCACCATGGCGCAAACATGTTCAACGGGTCCGTCTAAGAAGGCTTTCTCTTGTGCACTAAGACGAGGTTGAGGGTAATTATGTAATTTTTTCCAGTCTGGATTACCACGAAATAGCTCTGCGTCAAACCAAGTGGTGCCTGCATCTATCGCCTGTTGTTCTGTTTCTGACATTTGAGGCATTATTTTTTTAAATAGGTTTAATAATGGCATACTAATAAATTGCAGGCGAATAATGTCAACATTCAAGGGAAGGGCAATGACAGCAAATAATAACCAAGAAACGAAACCTATAGTATTTAGAAAAGTGCCAATAGCTAATAGTGTCATGAATGCAAAAGTAAAGGTTGATAGCGATGCTCTCACATAGCTCATAAACCATGTTAAGGAAAGTGCGGCGATGATCCAGAGAAAAATACCCACAAAATATCCTTTTTATCAATAAATAAAGTTTCAAAATTAGAAACTAGTTGAATTTAAACACTGTTTTAATTGTATAATCTAGTTATAGATGAAATAAATAAGATAGCCAACATAAGTTTTACCAATTAAATTAATTAATGGTTCAAATTTTAATGAGGGTAAATTATTCAATAATAAAACGCTTAATTGAGCAATAGATTATCTATTATGATTCAAAGCAACAATGTTATTGGATGTTTAGACTATTTAAAAAAATAACTTAGTTAGCTTGAGCGGTATAAGGGCTATTTTATTATAAGTTTTGGTGTTCTTTACGTTTAGTTTACGATTTTATTTAGGGTTTAGTTATGTGCGAGCTTTTAGCGATGTCAGCTAATGTACCAACAGATATTTGTTTTAGTTTTAGTGGTTTGATGCAGCGAGGGGGAAATACTGGACCTCATAAAGATGGTTGGGGAGTTACTTTTTACGAAGGAAAAGGATGTCGAAGTTTTAAAGATCCCGAGCCAAGTGCCCACTCACCAATTGCTGAGTTGGTTACAAAATATCCAATAAAAAGTGAGGCGGTGGTTTGTCATATACGACAAGCTAATTCTGGAGGTATTTGTTTAGAAAATACTCATCCCTTTATTCGTCAAATGTGGGGTAAAAATTGGACCTATGCTCATAATGGACAATTAAAAGACTTTGCCGAAAAATTACCCATTAAATTACATTTACCGATAGGAACTACAGATAGCGAACATGCCTTTTGTTGGATTTTAGATCAGCTTCATTATAAGTTTGGTGCAGAGCAACCGCCAGCTAAAGTTTTATTTGGCTTTATTGCGACACTGACATGGAAAATAGATGAGCTTGGCGTGGCCAATATGATTATTACTGATGGTGAGTGTTTATTTGCTTATTGTTCAAATAATTTACATTGGATTACTCGGCGTGCTCCTTTTGGCAAAGCTAGCTTAATTGATGTTGAGGTGGCAGTAGACTTTCATAAAGAAACAACCGATAAAGATATAGTGACCGTTATTGCCACTAAACCATTAACAGATGATGAAACATGGCACAAAATGAGTCCGGGTCATTGGCATTTGTTTTGCTTAGGCGAGTCAATTGCTTGTGGTGTAGAAAGCTAGTTTAATCACGGAAAGATGATAAAACACTTATGATCTTTTCCGGTAAGTTTGAGTTTAAAATGAATTTAAAGTTATATTTAAAGATTAAACTACAACTTTTTAATGCCTTTTTTCTCGATTGTTAGACTAGATAGTTGAGCTTCAAATTGTTCAGTTCCAGCTTTTGTCTGATAAAGTTTTACTAATAGGTAATCTAATTCAGGAGCGAACCAAGCATACGTTACTCGCTCTTTTTCTTTAACTTCTCGTTTGAAGCGAATTGTTTTAATTAAACCATAAGGTAACATTAATTCTTCTTTACCATCATATTGATAAACATAATCTTTAATTGAACCTGATGTGTTGATAACGGGATAGATATAACGCGTTTGGTTAGGATTAATCATTAAATTCAAACGATGCTGTAGGTGGTAACTTAGTTTATCTTGCAGGTTATTAGATAAATCAACTTGATGATCTCTTTTTCGTTCAATGTCTTTAGCTTCTCCCGTTACTGCATTATAACGCCATTCATAGCGTTTATCTTTGCCAGTACCTTCTCTCGTATAAATATAATGCTGTGGTGTTACTTTGTTGTTATTTATTGTAAGTATTGACGTTTCACTGCGAGTTTGAGAGAAAATTAGCCACTCAACTTCTGTTTTATAATGATACGTTATGTTGCCATCTGCTTGATAACTTAGTGCTCTTGTGGCATTACCAACAGGTTCTGATTTATGTAATATGGTATATTGCGCAGAAAATGCGGGTAAGATTTTTTGGCTGTCAATGGGTCGGTTAGTATTGGCGTAACTAAAAAAGCAAGAGAGTGATAAAAACGTAAGTAAAAAAGATGAGGGAAATTTAATTAACACAAATAATCCAGTATAAAGGTAAGAAAGTAGCTTACCTTTATACTAACAGTTTATTCGTCGTTCGCATAACCACAAGCAGGTAATGTGCAGCCGTCTAAAATTGCGTGCTCATTTTGACTTTCTGTTGTCATGCTAAGGCGTTTTTGACAAAGCCACTTTACAACTAAAGGATAAATCCTGTGTTCTTGTTCATGTATACGTGCGGCTAAATCATCGCTAGAGTCACCTTCAAATACAGGGACTTTTGCTTGTAAAATCATCGGGCCACCATCAAGCTCTTCGGTAACAAAATGTACACTTACGCCATGTACTTTATCGCCGGCATCAATAGCACGTTGATGTGTATTAAGTCCCTGATATTTTGGTAGTAACGATGGGTGAATATTGACTAGCTTACCTTGATAATATTTTACAAAAACCGGTGAAAGAATACGCATAAACCCTGCTAGGACGATCACGTCGGGTGAAAATTGGTCAATTTTAGTGATTAACGCTTGATCATAACTTTCACGACTATCAAAGTCTTTATGAGATAAAGCAACAGCGTCGATATTTGCATTTTTAGCGCGCGTTAAACCGTAAGCATCACTTTTATTAGAGACAACCGCAACGACAGAGCCGGGGTAATCAGCTACTTCGCTGGCATCAATAATCGCTTGTAAATTAGTACCACTGCCCGAGATTAATACAACGATTCGGCTAGACATGTATTTTCCTTTTTCTTTAGATAAATAAAAGGGGCTAATGATTAGCCCCTTTACTTGTATTTTTACTTATAATAATACGCTTATGAAAAGATAACTTGCTCTTCAGCATCAGATTTATCGCTTATTGCGCCAATGTGCCAAGCTTTTTCACCGTGAGCGGTAAGTATTTCAATACTTTGCGCTATTTTATCTTCTGGTACTACGATGATCATGCCGACACCACAGTTAAAGGTACGGTACATTTCATGTTCAGTAATATTACCATTGTCTTTTAACCAATCAAATATTACCGGCCATTCCCAGCTTTCACCATTGATAACAGCTTGTGCTGTTTCAGGTAGAACACGTGGGATATTTTCCCAAAAGCCACCACCAGTGATATGAGACAAAGCGTGAACTTCAACTTCTTTAAGTAACGCTAAAACAGATTTAACGTAAATTTTAGTCGGTTCAAGTAAATGTTCGCTTATCGCTTTTCCATCAAGTTGCTCAGTAGTCGTATCAGTCTTATTAACTTCTAATACTTTACGGATTAATGAAAAACCATTTGAATGAGGACCTGAAGCACCTAAAGCGATTAATTGATCACCGGCAGCAACTTTAGTGCCATCAATCAAACGTGATTTTTCGGCAATACCAACACAAAATCCGGCGATATCATAATCGCCCTTGTGGTACATGCCAGGCATTTCTGCGGTTTCACCACCAACAAGTGCACAACCGGCTTGAATACATCCCTCAGCAATACCTTCTACAACAGATGACGCTACAGCGACATCAAGTTTTGCAGTGGCATAGTAATCTAAGAAAAATAATGGTTCAGCACCTTGTACGATAAGGTCGTTAACACACATAGCAACTAGATCAATACCGACTGAGTCGTGTTTATCTAAATCAATGGCTAAGCGTAATTTGGTTCCCACGCCGTCAGTACCTGCAACTAAAACCGGCTCTTTATAGCCTGTTGGTAATTGACAAACACTACCAAAACCACCTAAACCGCCCATAACTTCAGGGCGCGTAGTGCGCTTTACTGCACCTTTAATGTTTTCAACAAGGGCGTTACCAGCATCAATATCAACACCAGCATCTTTATAGCTTAAAGACTGTTTTTGTTCGCTCACGGGAAACCTCAAAAAATTACCGATAGAATAAGACCTAACCAAACTTAGATTATAAGCGTAGTTAGATTTAAAGATGGCTATTCTACCAGTGCCCGAGCACATACTCAAAATCTTTATATCAAATAGATAAATTTTTTTATTTGGCAGTATAAAATGGTGTGATTGTGGTAACATTATTGATATACATTCACCTTAAAAATTCACTATGTTTAAAACATTAATTCCTTTGCTTCTTGTTATGGCTAGTTTTTTACCTTTTACCGCCACCGAAGCAGTAGAAGTTAAGGACTTGTACCAAGCAAGCGTGACCATAAATTCTCGCAATAATACTGACAGAGGCATTGCTTTAAAAGATGCGTTAGCGGCGGTAATGGTAAAAGTAGGCGGTAACAAAAGTGTATTAAATAATATAATGATTAAAAA
>DPHE01000067.1:0-4523 GCA_003521815.1 Colwellia sp. | reverse complement strand
ATTCATACAATAAAACCGATAGCAGAAGATAAAACGAAACAATTATTCTTATTAGCTAGTTTTAATGAGGATAAAATAAATCAACTATTTCAGCAAGCTAACCTTGAAATATGGGGGCGTTTACGTCCACAAATTTTATTATGGTTAGTCAATGAAGATGGATTGATTCGTACTGTTATGTCTAATTCGACACATTCCAACTTGCCTTTTATTGTTAAGGACTTCTCAGTTCAACGAGGTCTACCTATCATGATGCCACTGATGGATTTAACCGATACTAGTCAAATCAGGCTAAGTGATATTTGGGGGCGTTTTGAACAACCAATTCGCAAAGCGTCAGGGAGATATCTTGCTGAGGCTATCGTGGTCATGAGGATATCAAACTCAAGCTTACTCGCGTATGAACCGGAAACCCAAGTTGATGCTGAGTCTAATAACTGCGGGTTATTATGTACTCAAATAGTATTGAAAGAACAAGACTATAAACTGGATTGGAATTTGCTAGGTTGGAGTTTAAAGGGTGATCATAAAAGGTTTAGTCAACAATACCAAGGTAGTGAACGAAAAAAATTATTACAGCAAGGCTTAGCTGATATAACTGAATTGATTTACCAACATTATGCCTTATCAACAACGAGCAACAATGATTTTATTATAGAAGTAGCTAATATCGATTCATTAGCAATATATGTTGATGTTGTTGATTTTTTAACTACTTTATCTGCAGTGAAGTCAGTGACTTTACTGAGTGCAGAAGGTGCTTCAAGACGTTTTAATTTACAACTTATAGGTTCTTCAGATACTTTAGTTGCCTCATTAAAACTTAATAAACAACTTAAACAATTTGTAGATCCATTGGCTAGATTTAACGCGGCTACATTTAATGATGAAGAAGGCGAAATAGTCGTGCCAATTTTTTATTGGGGTAATTGATGAAAAATACGGGACAATTAACATTGTCGGTTCAATTACCTGACGACGAAACATTTGGTAGCTATGTGAGTGAATCTAATTGTGCGGTGGTGAGCCAATTAAAGTTATTTATTGAAAAAAACCAAACTACTAAGCTCAACCAACCAAACAGTTTTTATTTATTTGGTTTAATGGGGGTAGGAAAATCTCATTTACTTCATGCTTGTAGTGCCTATGCTGCGCAATTAAATAAAACCTCAGTGTGTTTATCTTGTGCGGAATTACTTTTACTCTCAGTGGAAGTATTAGATGGTTTAGAACAAATAGATGTAATTTGTTTAGATGATATTCAACTTATCGCTGACAATAAGTTTTGGCAACAAGCTATTTTTGATTTGTATAACCGAATATTAGAACAAAATAATTCTTTACTGATCAGCGGCGATCAAAGTGCTACTCAGCTAGGACTTAGTTTACCTGATTTAGCTTCTCGTCTAAGCTGGGGACTCACAGAGCAGATTAAACCGCTTGATGATGATGAAAAAGTTACTGTACTACAATACCGTGCTTCTAAACGCGGTTTAACCTTGAGTAGTGAAGCGGCCAACTTTTTACTTAATCGCTTATCACGTGACATGGGAAATTTGATTACCTCGCTTGATATACTTGATAAAGAATCAATAAGAGAGCAACGTAAAATAACTATTCCTTTTATTAAAGATGTTTTACATTTAACTTAACCCCTGATAGTGAGTGCATAATGAACCTAGTGATTGTTGATAAAAAGCCGGTTATTCCATCGAAAATCATCTGTATTGGGCGTAACTATGTTGATCATATCGCCGAGTTAGGTAATGAATTTCCTGATGAAATGGTGGTGTTTTTAAAGCCTAATTCAGCTATTTCAACACAGTTACAGTCTTTTCACCAAGAAGCATTACATTATGAAGCTGAGTTATGCTTTCTTTATCAGCAAGGCAGATTTAGTGCTGTTGCAGTAGGATTAGATTTAACAAAGCGCAGGCTACAAGCCAAATTGAAAGCAAAAGGCTTACCATGGGAGCGTGCTAAGGCTTTTAATGGCGCGGCTGTTTTTAGTGACTTTGTTCTTATAGATAAAATAGAGAATAGCTTGGGTTTAACATTAGCAATTGATGGCAATATAATTCAAGCTGGTGGTGTTGAATTAATGATGGTTAAACCGGATGCAATTTTAACTCAGCTACAAGATTTTATTGATCTTGAAGATGGCGATATTGTTATGACAGGCACACCTAAAGGAGTGGGGGAAATAGTTAGTGACAGTCAATTTATTGGTCAAGTTATTTACCAAGGTAAAACACTGGTTTCTGCTACTTGGCTAGCGAAATAACGATTACTTAATGACTTGAGTTACAGCTTCTTCTTTCGGCTTACTTGGATCAAAACGTCTTATTTGTACTATCATACCGATATAAGGGTGATCAAAATAATGTATTTCACCAGTGATCACTCGTTTGTTTTGACTAAAATTAATAAGTTTATCATTAGTTTTAGTCGTCGTATTATGAGTGCTTCTATCTAGAGATTGACTTAACACATTAAAATCTGCAGTAATATAAAGATAGTGATCTAGGTGTACTTTAAAGAAACCATCCAAAAACCAAGGCTGTAGCGGTTCTACTGGCGGGTTACTTATATTTAGCACTTCACTTTTATCTCTATTTATTTCATTAGTAACAATTAACTCGTCAAATGTTTGTTGTCCCATATAGCCAATTAAATCAAAGATATTATCACTATTTATGGCATCTAACTTATGAAATACTTGGGTTAATTTTTGCTGTTTAATAGAGGTATAATTATTTTCATCTTGTTCGGTTTGACTTGTTGATCCATCCAATTCTTGTCGTTTTATACTATTTAATTGTTGGGAAATTAATTGTTCTGCTAGTTTAGTTTCATCAAGAGCAGACTGATAATCATTCAATGCTTTCTGATAATCATTGTCTAGATGCTTTCCTGCAAATAATTTAAACGGGATGGCTTTATTTCGGCTAACCCCTATTTGCCGCCAACCTAAATGTAATAATGGTTTAAATTCTTTGCTCCACTGTAGACGTTGTTTTATATCGGCTAATAATAATGATTCGTCAGCGATCAGATAAGGACTATCACTAATATGCGCACCTGAGGCATTAAGTTTGATTGGCAGAGCATCGACGTCGAAAGCATCTAATTGAAAGTTAGTAAGTTGCTCATCAGTATATAACTCTTCAATATCTTCGCGGCTAATAACACAGATATTTTGAGTCGAAAATAGTGGGTTTGCCAGTTCTTCTTGCAGAGTAAATATAAGCTCTTTTTGTTGCACTAAAGTTAATGAGTTGTTATTACTGTTGAGTAAGTGTGGAGGTTTTTTTTGTGCGCTATTTTCAATAGTGATACTTTCAAGTTCAGCTCTATTTTGAGTTATACTCGTATATTTATTATCTTGTTGTACAACCGCTTTATTATCAGTTATGAATGCAGGTATGCTGAAAGTATCTACCTGCTCAATTTCTTTGATAGCATCAGGAAAGGGCGTATTAACTTTCAATAATGAATCAAGAAAAACATGCTGTGCATCCTTCTTACCGCACAAGGGCATAAATTGTTTTATACCTGTTAAATTTGGTTGTAAGTAGGGTGTCAATAAATCAAAATATTGTTTGTATTGAGGTAAATTTTTTGCATTAATATTGTCAGGGAATTGTTCTTTTAAACCTTTTTTATCACCTAGCTGCTTAAATAAAATAACTTCTATTTCAAACCACCGTTCAGGTTTCTCAGTTTGAGTTGCCCAAACATCACTACTGAGACTAGCACAGAGCAGTGATACATAAATTGATGAGACAAACCTGACATTAAGTTTCATTAACTATCCGTTCGTTAGGGTTGATAAAAACTCTTTAACTTCTTGTTTTAATTCTTCGCTATTGATGGTCTGTGCAGCGGCATTCGCCATCGTTGCATATTCTAATGCTTTACTACTTTCTTCGAACTCTTGCTGTCTTTGAGCCATCGCTAAATAAACAGAAGCAATAAAAGTAGCAAGCTTTAACTTCTCTGCAATAGCTAAGGCTATTTGATAAATGTCCATTGCTTGATCGCCATCATCAGTAAAGTCAGCGAGCGCTTCCCATTGTAATGGATGATCTTTTGTTGAATCTTGATTGGTTGCACACAGTTTTTGTAAGTCGCCACAGGCACTGTTTCTGGCATCCTCGTCATCTCTTTCTGATGCATTAGCAATATTTTGACAGATATCGAGAATTTCATTGTATAAAGGAGCTTTCATTTTGTTTCCGAATTAAAATAAGATCAAAAATAATAATATAAATTATTGTGTCATTATATCGCATAAGATTACAAGTGCGTGATATATTAGGCGCTTATTTTTTAGTTAAGTATACCTGTTCCACTTGAAGATGCTCGTTTCAGGAAGTCTGAGCGATTCATAATCAAGGCACATTTTTTTATTAAGGGTTATTCCCTTAATAAAAAAATGAAACGCAGAATATGATTTGCTCAGCCTTCCCCAAGGGGCTGGTTTAGAAACGCTTTATACTGAGTTATTGATTTTGAGAAGG
>DPHE01000082.1:5263-7585 GCA_003521815.1 Colwellia sp. | reverse complement strand
AGTAGCTTTGAGGTGTTTAAAAAAACTATTTTTGATGATGAACAGTTATTTTCAACTTTACTTAGTTCTTTTTCCATCAATGTCACTACTTTTTTTAGAAACCCTGAGGTATTTAAAACGTTAAGAGAGGAGGTGTTTCCATACCTAGAAACTTATCCATCCATAAGAGTTTGGTGTGCGGGGTGTTCTAGTGGCGATGAAGCGTATAGCATAGCCATTATGTTAGATGAACTGGGTGTTTTACATAAAAGTTTAGTGTATGCGACCGATTTTAATCCTCGTGTGTTAAACGAAGCACAAAATGGTTTATTTCCTCTAAACGATTTTACAAATTTTGAATCAAATTATATAAACAGTGGGGGTAAAAAAGAATTGCAAGAGTGGTTTGAATTTGAAGAAAACTTTATTGAAATAAAAGAACATATCAAAAAGAAAGTTCTATTTTTTCAGCACAATTTAGTCACTGATGCTTCTATTAATGAGTTTCATTTGATTTTTTGCCGCAATGTACTGATATATTTTAATAGAAATTTACAAAAAGTAGTGTTTAATACTATCGATGATTCACTTTGTAAAGGAGGGATCTTAGTGCTTGGAGAAAGTGAAAAACTGCCTGAAAAATATAAATATAATATAATATACAATAACATATATAAAAAGGATTACTGAAATAAATACGTAATAACATTCTCACCTTCTTTACCCTCGTCGAACATATTATCCATTTCACGTATAACCTCAATCGCCAAAGCGAAAAATTTTGGATGCGTAAATTTGATATCAAAATAGAGTTTGAACAATATTGCTTTTAAAACTCAACAAAAATAATGATATGATATTTAATAATATAAAAATAAAAGAGGACATTTACGTGCAAGAGATAGTCAATACTATTAATGGGTATATTTGGAGCAGCGCGCTGATCTATTTATGTTTAGGCGCGGGTTTGTTCTTTACTGTGTTAACGCGTTTTGTTCAAGTTCGTCAGTTTTCAGAAATGTGGCGTTTGCTAATGTCAGGAAAAAGCTCTGAACAAGGAATTTCATCTTTTCAAGCGTTAGCTATTTCACTATCAGGTCGTGTTGGTGCGGGTAATATTGCTGGCGTTGCTGCAGCTATAGGTTTTGGTGGCCCAGGTGCGGTTTTTTGGATGTGGGTTGTGGCTTTCTTTGGTGCGGCAACGGCTTATGTTGAATCAGCTAATGCGCAAATATATAAAGAAGAACACGATGGTAAATACCATGGTGGCCCTGCGTATTATATTGAAAAAGCCATGGGACAAAAATGGTACGCATGGACTTTTGCTATTGCAACAATTGTTGCGACCGGTATATTACTCCCTACCGTGCAATCAAACACCATAGGTACAGCAGTAGAACAGGTATTCTCTAACAGTGGTAGCATTGAAACAGCCATTGGTGTGATTAGTTATGCCAAACTTTATACTGCAACAGGCATTGTATTATTACTAGGTTTTATCATTTTTGGTGGTGTTAAACGTATCGCTAATTTCACTCAAGTAATCGTGCCATTTATGGCATTAGCTTATATTCTGATTTCGTTAATTATTATAGGCTTAAATATCACTTTATTGCCTGAAGCCTTTATGATGATTATGGGTGATGCTTTCACGCCTATGGCAGGTTTTGGTGCCGCTATTGGTTGGGGTGTAAAACGGGGTGTTTATTCTAATGAAGCAGGACAAGGCACTGGCCCTCATGCCGCCGCGGCTGCCGAAGTTGACCATCCAGCACAACAAGGTTTAGTACAAGCGTTTTCAGTTTATATTGATACCTTATTTGTTTGTTCGGCGACCGCCTTTATGATTATCATCACCGGTACTTATAATGTTCACGGTGTTGGCGATGTTTTTATCGTGCAAAATATCGCCAGTGATGTGATTGCTAGTGGTCCACAATTTACCCAAATGGCTGTTGAAAGTGTCTTTACCGGAGTCGGTAAACCTTTTGTTGCTTTAGCATTGTTTTTCTTTGCCTTCACTACCATCTTGGCGTACTACTTTATTGCCGAAAATAACATTTACTATATTAAACGTACCTTTAACATTCCTGGTGCGGTGTTTATGTTGAAAGTAGTCATTATGTCGGCAACATTTTACGGCACAATAAAAGCTGCTAATATGGCTTGGGGCTTAGGTGATATTGGCGTTGGTTTAATGGCATGGCTAAATATTATAGGTATTATTATTATATTCTTTATGTCAAAACCTGCGATTAAAGCATTGGACGATTATGAAGCACAACAAAAAGCCGGTGTGAAAAATTATACTTTTAACCCTAAAAAATTAGGGATTAAAGGTGC
>DPHE01000082.1:1103-5052 GCA_003521815.1 Colwellia sp. | reverse complement strand
AGCAAAACAGAGCAAAGCTAGTTTATCTTTTAATTCAGCTCAATATTATACCAATTGAAGTAATGAATTGAGCATTAATTCAAAAAACGCCCATCAGGGCGTTTTTTATTATCTAAAGTTAGGTAGAATAGACGATATATTTTTAAGGTAAATAAAGAGACTATTAATGGCTGTAATTAATTGTCCCCGTTGTAAGAAAAAAATATCAGATAAAACAAAAAAATGTAGTCATTGTGGTTTGTCATTACAAGCCATGGACCGCGATAAAATTGCCAATGTAAATAATGTTAGTCGTATCAATCAAGCTCAACGTTTGATGACTTATTCATTTGTTGCCATGTTGTTATTTTGTGGTGGTTTTTTATTTATGTTTTGGGATAATATTGAGCAGGGCACTTGGCAATATAATTTAGCCATGACTAGCACTGTTATTGGTTTTATTTTATATATAATTATTCGCATTCGATTACTTTTCTTTAAACGAAATAAATAGCGAGATCTCATGAATTTAGATAACACGATAGAAAACATGCCCGAAGCAATGTATTTAAGATTGAAATGCGCTGCAGAGACAGGAAAATGGCCTGATGGCGTTGTTGTAGATCAGGCTCAACGCGATACAGCATTACAATTAATTATGGCTTATCAAGCCCGACATTTAGACAGTGATGAAATGTTAACCATAGGCAGTGATGGCAATATGGTACATAAAAATAAGCGACAATTAAAAGAACAGTTTACGAGTGCAGCCAAAGAAAAGCCCATTATAGCGTGTGCTAAACCTGGTGAAGAAACACCAAAAAGCGATATTGCTCATTTTACTAATTTGTAATTTGTAATTTGTAACACTAATCAATCCTATAAAACTTAATTAAGATACAAACGACTCACATGATTTTTAATCTGTTCAAAAGTAAAAAAAAATGGCAACACAAAGATAGTAATGTACGTATTGCTGCGATAAATGAAGAATTAGATAGTAATAACCATGATAATAAAACTATTCTGTTATCATTGCTTAATGAGGATGAAAGTGAGCTAGTGCGTCGGGCTGTTTTATTAAAGTTGAATAATTTTGATGACTATTACCGTGCAAGTGTCACCAATAATAATAAAGTGGTACAAGAGTTTTCGTTTGCGCAGGTTCAAGGTATTCTATCGGGGACTCATGATATTGCGTTAACGTTAGATCAAAAACAAAGCTTTTTATTATTACTCATCGATATTCCAACCATCAATTTTTCTTTATTAAATTACTGGCTTGATCATGAAACAGATCCAAAAATAATTGTGGGTTTATTTCAAGCGATAATAAAAAATAAAAACATTTCCTCATTACTATTACAAACTTTTAGTAAAAAAAATAATAGCGAAGTACAAATTGAACTATTATCACTGGATTTAAAAGAGCTTAAGGAAGCCGCACTATTAACAAAACTTAGTAAAAAAGCAGCAAATGATGACGTTGTAGAGTTAATAAGTAACAAGTTAGCACAATTAATTGAACAGCAAGAAAAACCTAAAAAGTTGCTAAAAAAATGTCAGTTGCTACTTTCAAAACTGTTAGCGTTAAAAGATCTGTCAGACTTTGGTCAATACCTATCAAAAAGATCAACCTTAGAGCAAGTGTGGGAAGAATGTTCTGCTGAATTGACAAGTTTGTCTGATGAAGATCAGCAAATATTAGTGACTAAATACGATAAAATCACCACTCAACTTAGCCAATTATTTGCGCCTAAAGAAGAAGCCTACCAACAGCAAAAAATTGCGGAACAATTATTGTTTGATAAACAAGTGGTTAAAAATAACGTAAATAAGCTTATTAGCCAATTAAGCCACAAAATAACAACGGCTGTTTTTGAAGATGAGACACTTAACGAAAGTGATTTTTTAACTCAGCTAAAACAACTAAATGAACAATTAGCGATAAGTGTTTTAAATAAACAAGAGCAAGATATTTTTGCAAAACAAATAAAACAGTTAGAAAATCGCCTCACTCAATTACCTGAAATAGCGCAATCGGTCAGTCAAGCCACTTCTTTAATTTCTAAAATATCTCAATTATCTTTGCCGCAAACATTAGCTGAATTAAATGATCGTCAGCAAGTGTACTGCGATTGGTTAGCACAATGGCAAGTAGTAGAACAAAAAGCGTGTGGTATTTTACCTACATCAATTAACGATGCGCATAAAGAAATTACTCAGCATTGGCAAAATGGTCTTAAACCTTTACAACATGAACAGAAACAGCTGTTTCTTCAAACGAAGAAAAAACTTAGTGATTTGAAACGGTTACTTCTTAGTGGAAAATATAAAGTCTGTTTTGGTTTGTTTAAAGGTGTTAATAAAGTCATCAGCTTGTTGTCTGTTAATCAACAACAACAACTACAGCGTGATGTTGAAAATGTTACTGAACAAATGACAGAGATCAGTGATTGGGAGCACTACATTGCTACGCCACGTAAACAACAATTATTAAGCGATATTACTGATTTGGTTGCCATGCCTATGGATAAGCCTAATGATCAAGCTGAAAAGGTCAAAGAATATCGTAAAATATGGAACTCACTTGGTCATGCGGATGAAAGCCTAGATCAAGAATTAAATCAACAGTTTAACCTTGCCTGTGAACAAGCCTTTGCTCCATGTCGTTTGTTTTATGCCGAACAAGAAAAATTACGTGAACAACACCTAGAGACTCGTAATGATATTATTGCTCAAGCAAAAATACTTGCTGATTCAATTACTGACACGGGAACAGACACTGATACGGCCGTTATTGACTTTAAAACACTCGATGGAAAACTAAATAAACTGCAGCAACAATGGCAACAAGCAGGTGAAATTGACAGAGAACGCTATCAAAAGCTTTATCGACAATTTAAAAGTACCTTAAATCCTATTCGAAAAACCATTAAAGATTTTCATGATGCTAATGCTGTGAGTAAACAGGGATTAATCAATTTAGCTCAACAACAGCTAGAACTTGAAGACGTATCACAAGCGATTGAGGTAGTTAAAAAATTACAACAACAATGGCGCGGTATTAGCTTTGCGGGTACTCGTCAAGAGTCTACATTATGGCAAAAATTTAGATCGATAAACGATCAAGTTTTTGCAAAACGTGATGAATTAAAATCAAAACAACAAAGTGAAATTACGTCATTAACAACGAAATTTAATCAAACACTGACCCAAATTAAAACTGAACTGATTGATTCTCAATTAACGCACAGTAAAGCACAAGCGGATAAATTACTAAAAGAAGTTATCAGTAATAGACCGGTGAATAAATCAATTGTTGCCGCAATAGAATCGTTTATTAAAGACGTTACAAATAGAATAGCGATACAAGATAGCAAGGTGGAGCAAGAAAGTTGGCGTAGCCTTTTTTGCCTACTTAGCCAAATAGCTCAAGAGGAAAGCCAACTATCACTGGAAGCGCTGATAGAAAACAATGAGGATGATTATCAAAACCTAAGCAACTTTTGGCAAAAGCGTTTACAAGAGCAACTAAGGCTTAACGTACAGGCGAATGTGAAAGAACGCGAGACTAAAACATTAGAAATTGAAATTTTAGCACAGGTTGAATCACCTCAAGGATCTGCAGACCAACGTTTAGCGGTACAAATCAGCTTAATGCAAGAGCAAATGTTGTCTGGGGTAGGGATAGATTTATTACAAAGCTTAATTAATTGGTTACGTTTAGGAAAATTAACTCACGCTGATATAATATTTCTTGAACGATTAAGTAAAATATATAGATAAGTTTTATCGAATAACGGTTCTTTATTATGCTAAGTGGCTAATTAATGTATTCACTTAGTTTTATTTACTCTTTTATTCAATTACTGCTTTACAAATAACCACGTAGTATTTATTATTCGCCCGTCTTAACGCAAGTGTTATTTTCTTGTTATAGATAATTGGTGAGATGGCTGAGTGGTCG
>DPHE01000082.1:869-1026 GCA_003521815.1 Colwellia sp. | reverse complement strand
GCTAATAAAATTTTTAATAAATCATCAATACCACCTGTTTTTTTATAAATATTCGCGTAATGTAAACAAGATAGCAAATAATAGTTATTCAATACTGAAAGGAATTTACATGTTTAGTCATATCATGATCGGTGCGAACGATATTCAAGCGTCTAAA
>DPHE01000082.1:289-636 GCA_003521815.1 Colwellia sp. | reverse complement strand
AAGGTCGTTGTTTTTACTTTGCAGGCGATAATATTTTTGCACTTACCACACCTATTAATGGTGAACCTTCTAGCCATGGGAATGGCACAACGATAGGCTTTTCTGTGACATCAACAGAGCAAGCCGATGCATGGCATTCGGCCGGTATCGCAAATGGTGGTGTCAATTGTGAGGACTTACCGGGAGTCCGTGAAATGGGTGGAGGACAACTTTACTTAGCTTATCTACTCGATCCATCGGGGAATAAAATTTGCGCGCTACATCGTATTAGCTAATAACAAATGCTGATGCAGGTAATAAAAGGGGCTTAAACTCCTTTTATTACGATTTTGGTGGGCGACTTTCTT
>DPHE01000082.1:0-131 GCA_003521815.1 Colwellia sp. | reverse complement strand
GCATCAATTCGTCTAGTTTTATTTGAGCTTTCTTTGTTTGTTCTAAATCTATAGACTCTATCATTTCACATTCATCTCTGATCATTTCAGCAATAAGACTAGGATAGTGACGACAGTCTTCAGGCCTATCT
>DPHE01000094.1:40887-43315 GCA_003521815.1 Colwellia sp. | reverse complement strand
AAACCGCGTGGTAACTTATTACCCATTCGACCACGTTCACCCCGGTAATGTTCTATATCACTAGTTTTTAAGGTGAGTTTACGTCTACCCGCATGCAATGTAACTGAGGCGCCCTCTGGCACAATGGCAAGTAAAGTAACAAGCTCTTCACGTGTTTTAGCTCGCGCAGATGGGATATTAATAATTTTATTCCCTTTGCCTTTACTTAAAATAGGCAGGTTTTTTACTGGAAATACTAACATTCGCCCTTCGGTCGTAATCGCTAAACAAGAAGCACTATCAATATCCTCAATTAACTGTGGTGTTAATACCTTTGAATTTTTTGGTAAGATGATCATCGCCTTACCATTTTTATTACGACTAATCATATCGCCAAAACAGCTAATAAAACCATAACCTGCATCGCTCACTAGCAAGTATTGGGTCTCATCATTAGCCATTAGGCAATGCACAAAATTTTCACCTGCTGTTAGGTTAAATCGCCCGGTAAGTGGCTCACCTTGGCTACGCGCCGTTGGTAACGTATGCGCATCAGTAGTAAACGCTCTACCTGATGAGTCAATAAAAACTACTGGGCGATTACTTCGTCCTTTGGCTAAGCATAAATAACTATCACCCGCTTTATAACTAAGCGCGGTGGCATCAATATCATGGCCTTTAGCGCATCGTGCCCAACCTTTATCTGATATCACTACCGTAACGGGTTCACTTGGTACAAGATCTTTTTCAGTTAATGCTTTTGATTCAGCACGTTCTACCAATTTAGAACGACGATCATCACCATATTCCTCTGCAGCAGCCAAAATTTCTTTTTTCATTAGCGTACTCATACGCATTTTGGAATTAAGAATCTTTTCTAAATACTCTTGTTCTTCGCGCAGTTCATCTTGCTCAGCACGAATTTTAAATTCTTCTAATTTAGCGAGTTGTCTCAGTTTTATTTCTAAAATGGAATGGGCTTGAATTTCTGACAAACTAAAGCGCGACATTAACTCGACTTTTGGATCATCATAGCCACGAATGATCTCGATAACTTCATCAATATTTAAGTAAGCAACTAATAGACCGTCTAAAATATGTAAACGTGCCAATACTTTATCTAAACGATATTGTAAACGTCGACGCACAGTTTCACGACGATATTCAAGCCACTCGGTTAAAATTTCTCGTAAATTTTTCACCGCTGGACGATTGTCTAAACCAATCATATTGATGTTAACGCGGTAACTTTTTTCTAAATCGGTACTTGCAAACAAATGCTGCATTAATTGTTCAGTATCAACTCGGTTTGATCGAGGAACAATGACTAAGCGTACTGGGGTTTCATGATCAGATTCATCACGAAGATCGACCACCATCGGCAGTTTTTTCGCGTTCATTTGTCCCGCAATTTGTTCTAATATTTTACCGCCTGATGCTTGATGTGGTAATGCGGTGATCACCACTTCACCCTGCTCTATATCATAAACCGCACGCGTTTTAATGCTGCCACGCCCCGTTTGATATATTTTTTCAATATCAGCTTTAGGGGTAATTATTTCTGAATCTGTTGGGTAATCAGGTCCGTGAACAAATTCGAGTAAATCACTCACTTCGGCTTTGGGTTGCTCAATTAAATGCACACAGGCAGCAGCAATTTCACGTACATTATGAGGAGGGATATCGGTTGCCATACCAACGGCAATGCCGGTAATGCCGTTAAGCATAATATGAGGTAAACGTGCGGGCAGTGTTTTTGGCTCATTCATGGTGCCATCAAAGTTTGGCACCCAATCAACGGTCCCTTGACCGAGCTCAGCTAGAAGGATCTCACTAAAGCGTGATAAACGGGATTCAGTATAACGCATAGCTGCGAAAGACTTTGGATCATCTGGTGCACCCCAGTTTCCCTGGCCATCAACTAAGGGATAACGATAAGAAAATGGTTGCGCCATTAACACCATGGCTTCATAACAAGCACTGTCGCCATGAGGATGGAATTTACCGAGCACATCACCAACGGTACGAGCCGATTTTTTATATTTAGCTGTTGCGGATAAACCCAGCTCTGACATGGCATAAACGATACGTCGTTGTACTGGCTTTAAGCCATCACCAATATGAGGCAAGGCACGGTCCATAATAACGTACATGGAGTAGTTTAAATAAGCTTCTTCTGTAAAGCGTCTTAGGGGAACTTGTTCTACCCCGTCTGGACTATATTCGAGCACATCAGACATGAAATTATTTTCCTATTGCCGTAAACATGAGTATCAAAAACACGTGTATCTAACATATGAGTACGATGTTTTTTATTATTGAGAACTATATTACTTACAAGCTTATATGATTTTTATAGCCAAGTGAATTCAAAAATTAACGCTTACGCTTTTCTTGATTTTATCCTTGTATTCCAGCTTGATACATAGCTGAGTGAAAACAAGTAACA
>DPHE01000094.1:23931-40817 GCA_003521815.1 Colwellia sp. | reverse complement strand
TAAAAAATTACTAATGAGCCAAATCTTCGCCAATTAAACTAACCAGGAAATTCAGCTAATGTTAAGCATTCGCTCATGAATAATATTACAATAGTTATCTGCGGTATTATTCGTGTTGGTGAGAATTTCAATACCATTGAAGAATACGATAAATCTCAAAAAAATGGTTTAGAAAACTTTAGAATTTAAAGATGGCATTACATATCACGACAAACTTAATAACCTACTCAACTGAATTGATTACAGGCTTTACCCCATAGATATCTAAATAATTCAAAATAAAGAAGTGGTTATTACATTAAGAGCGATCGAGATAAATATGCTGTTTTTTCTTTACAGCTGGAGCGATCCGTACTCATTTTCAGGTTGTGAATGCGTTACAGTAGTAACTCGATATTAGCGTTTATGAAGATCAAAACAATCCAACACCTTAACCAGGATATTTTATCCCCATCGCTAAGTTGCTACTGCTAGCGATGGCAAAAAGAATGAATGAACTATTAAAATAAATCGATGAACAACTTTATGAACATAAAAAAGCAGCCATCGCTTAATAAAATAATAGTGGTTAGAATAGAAACTAGATAGAAAAAGAAGAGCCACAGCCACATGTTGTTGAAGCATTAGGATTGTTCACAACAAAACGGCTACCTTCTAAACTTTCGAGATAATCAACTTCGCCGTCAACTAAATATTGTAAGCTCATTGGATCGATAACCATTGTCACTCCCTGTTTATCAATCGTCATATCACCATCATTCACTTTTTCATCAAAAGTAAAGCCATACTGAAAACCAGAACAACCGCCACCAGTAACATAAACCCTAAGCTTTAATGCTGGGTTTTCTTCTTCAGTGATCAAAGACAACACTTTTTTAGCTGCTGCATCAGTGAACTTAATTGGTAATTCAGGATTTGAGATAGGATCAGACATAGAACTCTACTTTCTACTTAAAAAAAGGCAAACAAAAGGGGTGAACAATATAAATCGTGGTAATTATCTTAAACCTTACTAATTTAATCAAGTATTATTCCAAGTTCCACGTTAGAGTTTTATTAAGCTTTTGATATTTCTGCCATTTACTTTTCGTTAATATTGCTGACACCTGTATTTTTTCAGCAATAAAACCATTTGGTAAGGTAAAACCTCCTGAAATAACTTGAAAATATTTAAAACTAAATGCCACATTTTTTTTAGTTACCGTAGAAATGTCAGACAATGCTAATTGGCTAGGCTTATTTTCAAAACTGCCCGTTACCTTTATATCAACATAACCTTTAGCATAACGTTTTTTAAGCTGTTGCTGAACTAAGGTAATTTGAAAATTATAATGATTGAGGCTCTCACTGGCTGTAATATTTACATTATCAATCACCAAGCCATTCGCTCCTTTTTCAGGTGCCATCACTTTTTCATAAAACCCTAACTGCTTCTTTACCTGATAATGCTCATCAGCCATTTGCTTTAATATGACTTGCGTATTTTGATTGGTCAATTGTTCTACAGCCAACTCGACTTCCAACGTGTGAATTCGCTCGATTTGAAGCGCTTGCTCTTGATATAAATGTTCAAGTCGATTTTTTTGTTGTGCTAATGTGGTTGTTTGAAAGTGATGATAAAAGTTACCTAACCGATAACCCGTAAATAAAAAAACCACCATTAAAATGGCTAAAAAAAATGCCGATTTAAATGGTCCCAAACGCTTGATAACCACAGTAAGATTTATTTTTGCTAACCAATTCATGTGTAACGTATAATAACCCAATAAAAATGATGTGAATTAACACTAGTTACCAATAATAATGAAGCTTCTTAACGTAATAAGAAAAAATTTAGCATTACCTAAAACCTCATGGCAAATTTGTTTGCTTGCCATTATTGGTGGTTTTGCCTCAGCATTATTGGTCGTTTTGTTTACCTTAACTATTGAAGAAATTCAACAACTGTATCTAGTTAAACGGGACAACTATAACACCTTAGATAAAATAAGTCGTTTTGATTTACCTATCATCGGCTCTTTGATTATCTTATTATTTGGTTGGCTAACCGGCTATAAATACTTAAGAACTGGCATTCCGTTTGTATTACATCGATTAAAAGTAGCCCATGGCGTTATTCCGTTAAAAAACACCTTAAATCAATTTTTTGGTAGTGCGGTAGCGATTGCTTCTGGATTTTCAGTCGGTAGAGAAGGACCTGCTGTGCATTTAGGTGCTGCCTGTAGTAGTTATATAGGCAGTCTATTACAGCTTCCTCACAATAGTATTCGTACTTTATGCGCTTGTGGAATTGCCGCAGGCATCGCAGCTACCTTTAATACCCCTATTGCCGCAGTACTTTTTGTGATGGAAGTTATTATGCGTGAATATAAAGTGCATATTTTTATTCCCATCATGTTGGCTTCATTGGTTGGTTCTTTAGTGACTAGCTCTGTATTTGAAACCTCACATCATTTTGAATTTTTCCATAAAATTGAATTAATTCACCAGCACTATATCCCTTTAGTGATTCTAGCCATTTTATTAGGTGTACTTGCCGCTGCTTTCAATAAAACCTTAGTTGGCATAATTAAACATAGTGCAAAAATTCATATCGTACCAAGGCTTATGTTAGCTGCGCTGATCACCGGTAGTTTAGGCTATTTAATTCCAGGCGCTATGGGCACAGGCACTGGTGCTATTGATGTCTCTTTAGCCAATAACTGGCAGGTAGGATTATTATTTAGTTTATTGTTAGCTAAACTTTTAATGACAACCTTTGCATTAGGGTTGGGGATTCCTGGCGGTATTATTGGCCCAATAATCAGTATTGGTGCCATTGCAGGGGCATTATGTGGCGCATTGGTTATGCAGATTTACCCGAGTGAGCATATTGGCAGTGATTTTATTTTAATGGGCATGGCGGGGTTTATGGCTGCTAGTTTAAATGCCCCACTAGCAGCATTATTGGCGGTTGTTGAATTGTCTAGACAGCTTGAAATAATAGTACCCGCGATGATCGTAATCACCATTTCAAGTATAATTTCTGGTCAATTATTTAAAAACCGTTCAATATTTACCATGCAACTTGATGCACAAAACCTGATTTATAACAAACCTCCCATCGAAAAAACGTTACAAAAAATTGGTGTTTTAGGTTTAATGATAGAGAAATTCGAATTAGTAGAAAAAGCATCACAACGCACGCTTGCAGGTCTTGTTGTGAGTAGTGATGTTAACGTACCCGTAATTAACAAAACCATTAACCATGTCACCAAAGATAATAAAGTTATAGAACAAGTTGATTATTATTGGGCTGAATTTAGTGAACAAATTCCCTTAGTGAGCAAATCATTTAATAAAATAGATAACACCCACTTATTTGGTGAAACGGTGACCTACCAAATTTCAGATAAAATGTGTTTACATAAATTGATCCCTATATCTCATCAAGCTAGCTTAGCAGAAGCATATCAGCTACTTATTACCGAGCGTTGCGGTGGTGTATATATATACCAAGATAATGTAAACGATATAATGGGTATAGTTACCTTTGAACAAATTAGACAGTACCTTGTTACCGGTAAATTAGTCATAGGAAAAATAGTCCAAGTTGAGCAATAAATTAGTGCCGTTGATATTCACTCTACATGAATTAAATTAAAGGAAAATTAAAGTAATGAGCGAGTTTATAATAAATTATATTTTATGGTTTAAGGCTTTTCATGTTTTTTTTATGGTTGCTTGGTTTGCCGGTGTATTTTATTTACCCCGTTTATTTGTAAATCATGCCGAAACGTCGTCTATAGAAGTAGCAGAACAATTGAAAGGCATGCAAAAACGCTTGCTTTATTTCATTACTCCCTTTGCTATTTTAACCGTTTTGTTTGGTTTAATCATTATCTATGCTTATGGTTACCCTTGGTTTGTCGCCGCAAAATGGTTACATATAAAATTAACGCTAGTCATAGTATTACTTAGCTATCATGGTTATTGCTTTAAGCTAGTAAAAACATTTCAACAAGATAACAACACACGTTCAGGGAAATTCTACCGCATTTTTAATGAAATTCCCGTGTTAGTCCTTTTGGCAATCATTATTTTAGCTTACGTAAAACCGTTTTAACGCCTTTATCTATCAAAATAGTTAACATTGCAGGGTAAAGTCTATACATATTATCCTGATAATTTATAGTCAAGCTACCGTTTGGTATTTAACCTGAACTCAGGTTATTTACATTCGCTTAGATACTCCACAGGTAAATAATTATTAATCTCATTTTAAGATTCGGGTAATTTCCCCACATAATTGTTAATATCTGATAAGATTCATGAGTTTTTTGGTTATTTTGTCAATAGTGAGTAACGAGGTTAAAAAATGCAACACTATTTAAAACTTGCCGTTATGACGGCCTCCTTCTACGCAATTCTCATTAGCGACAACAGCTACTCAAAAAGTAATGAATTATTACCTAATAAACCTAAAATTGTCGGTGGTGAAGCTGCTGTTAAAGTTGATTGGCCATGGATGTCAGCATTGGTTTATACCTCGAATGCAATATCAACGACATTAACTGTTGATAATACCAACTATGAAAGCCAAGCCTTTAGTGGTGGTGTTGTAGGTGACGTCATAGCTAATACTGTCGACTGCGGTATTGGTGATACTCAGTGCATTGATGCCACTGACAAAATATGCTTAATTGAACGTGGCAGCTACACTTTTGCTGAAAAAGTAGAAAACTGTCAAGCCGGCGGTGGTATTGGCGCTATTATCTACAATAATGTAGAAGGTGCTATCAACGGAACATTAGGTGAAGATTTCACGGGGTCAATACCCGTAGTTTCAGTTACTCAAGCTGATGGCGCTACTTTACAAAGCAATATAGGTGCAAGCGCTAGCCTAAGTGTTATCGAAGGAACTGCCACAGCACAATCATTAACCTGTGGTGCATCGTTCCTTGGCGGCAAATGGCTATTAACCGCAGCTCATTGTGTTGAAGATATTTCACCGCAAAAATTAAAGGTTAATGTCGGTGAATATGATTTAAGTGACGGTGCTGAAAATGCAAAAGCCATTAAACGCATTTATATGCACGCTAATTACCAACTAGATGTTGAATTGAACAATGATATTGCCTTAATTGAATTGGTTGATAGCGTAACTAACCCAGCAATCACCGCAATAACCTTAGTTGATTTAACTACAACAGCGCAACTTGCCATAGACAACAGTGAAGTAACGGTTGTGGGTTGGGGTGGCAGACAAGGTTACGACGCTGACAGTGGTCCAACATCAGACTTTCCTGATGTATTACATCAAGTGGATTTACAGCTACTTACAAATGAAGAATGTAAAAGTATACTAGCACAATCATCTACTGAGACCTTTGAAGGAACATTTACCGCCGATAGTATAGGGCTCTCTGATGCGATGATTTGTGCATTTATTCCTGGTGGTGGCAAAGGCTCATGCCAAGGTGACAGTGGTGGGCCATTAATTATCAATACCAATGAAGGCTGGCAACAAATAGGCATTGTTAGCTGGGGCATAGGTTGTGCTGCTGATGGGTTTCCTGGGGTTTATACTCGCACAGCTGTTTTTAGCGATTGGATTAATGAAATTACCAACGGCATAGCTATTGATCAATTCTTTGATTTTACTATTCAAGCGAAAGAAAAAGCACAAAGTTCAGAGCTAGAAATTGTTAATAATAGTGAATTAAGTACCAACCTAACCTTTACTATTGATGGCGATGTTAACTTTACAATCACGAGTGACCACTGTAATAGTATCGCTGCTGGAGCAACTTGTTTATTACCGGTTAACTATGATGCTGCAGAAATTGGCAACCATAGCGCTAACATTATTATTGCCTCTGATAATAGTGAAATAGCCACCAGCAGTGCTAAAATTATAGCGCAAACTATCGCGCTAGCCAGTAATATCAAAAACCAATTATCTAGCGCTGACGATGCCTTAACTTGGTATAGCGGTGGTAGTGATAATAACTCCGCTTGGCAACTTGATAATACGGAAGCGGCCATAGTCAGTGGTAGCATTGGCGATAAAGAAAAAAGTATCGTCATGGTAACATTAGCTGGTGAAGGAGAATTATCATTTGAATGGTCAGTATCCTCAGAAGAAAATACCGACGTTCCAACAGAGCCTTACGATGCCCTTTATTTATATGTTGATGGTGAGTTAACTAGCTTTATCTCTGGGGAAGTGGCTTACACAAATGAAACAGTATACTTTGCTGGTGGTGAGCATAATATTACATGGATATATGAAAAGGATAATGCTGATCCAACTGAACTTTTAGCTGATGATAATGCTCATATCCGTAATGTTGTTTTTACGCCAGTAGAAGTTGTATCACCAACACCACCTGCACCAATCCCACCCCCCCAAAAAGCACGTTCAAGTAGTGGCGGTAGCCTAGCTTGGTTGTCACTAATATTTATGGCTGTTATTAATCTTCGCAGAAAATAGGCAACAAAATATAAACTTGTTTACAAGGTCGTTTAACAATCTTTTTTACCCACTGTTATAGGCATTAGTTTAATCTCGTGTAGATTATCACTAAAAAATGAATTCATTAATTCAGTTGCTATAATACAAGTAATTTTAAAAAACTCATTTTTATGCTATATTTCGGCAAATTTTTTCTAGAATGCTTTTCAATATGATGAATTTCCAAGGCAGCCATATTTTGTCCGTTTCGCAATTAGATCGCGAAGCAATAGCCAGAATATTAGATATCTCCGCAAAAATGGCACCCTACGCTGCTCGCCAAAAACGTTGCACAGTACTTGAAGGGGCGATTTTAAGTAATTTGTTTTTCGAACCTAGCACCCGTACTCGTGTAAGCTTTGGTACTGCTTTTAATCTACTCGGCGGCTATGTACGAGAAACTGTCGGACAAGAAAACTCATCACTTAGCAAAGGTGAATCGTTATTCGATACAGCACAAGTGATCAGTGGTTACTCTGATGTTATCGCCATGCGTCATCCACAAATGCATTCGGTTGAAAAGTTTGCACAAGGCAGTACCGTTCCTGTTATTAATGGAGGAGATGGTGCAAATGAACATCCAACTCAAGCTCTTTTAGATTTATTCACTATTCAGTCTGAAATGATGCACTTTCATAAAGGCTTAGATAACCTTGATATTGTATTGATGGGTGATTTAAAACACGGTCGAACAGTGCATTCTTTGTCAAAACTGCTCAGCCTGTATAATAATGTGAAAGTGACTATGGTGTCACCAACC
Source organism: Colwellia sp. (assembly GCA_003521815.1). Classification (GTDB taxonomy): domain Bacteria; phylum Pseudomonadota; class Gammaproteobacteria; order Enterobacterales; family Alteromonadaceae; genus Colwellia. The sequence goes on along the minus strand of DPHE01000094.1, from coordinate 33,561 downwards.
GCATTACAAATGCCTGACAGTATAGTTTCAATCCTTGAAAATTCAGGCCATCAAGTCATTATTACTGACACGATGGCAGGAAACTTATCTTGTGATGTGATTTATCAAACCCGTATTCAACAAGAACGCTTTACTAGCAAAGATGAAGCCGATTTATATCGCGGACATTTCAGTTTAAACAAAAGTGTATATCAGAAATACTGTCGTGAATATACCGTTATTATGCATCCACTGCCACGGGATTCTCGCCCTGAAGCAAATGAATTAGATATAGATCTAAATGATTTAGACAGCCTAGCCATTTTCAGACAAGCACAAAATGGTGTTTTAGTCAGAATGGCATTATTTGCCTTAACCTTAGGTGTTGAAGATCAATTAACCCAATATGAAAAAGAGGTAAACTGGCACACGAATAAGCGCTAATTACCTATTTACAGCTATTTATAACAATAACGACTATTAATTTTTCCTTATTTACTGAGCGAAAACTGATCTTTTTCGGGTCAAATAATTAACCAGTAAAGAAATAAAGAGTGAACTTATGACCCAAACTGCAAATTTAGTAACGAATAAGTCTGAACAACTATTTTCTCAAGCAAGAAAAGTAATCCCTGGTGGCGTTAACTCTCCTGTACGCGCTTTTAATGGTGTTGGTGGTACTCCACCTTTTATCAAACGTGCTCAAGGCGCTTATATTTATGACGCTGATGATAATGCTTATATTGATTATGTCGGCTCATGGGGACCGATGATTTTAGGTCATAACCACCCTGCTATTTTAGATGCCGTCATTAAAACTGCACAGAATGGTTTGAGCTTTGGCGCTCCAACAGCGCTAGAAATCTCTATGGCAGAAAAAGTACGTGAATTAGTTCCGTCAATGGAATCACTTCGCATGGTAAGCTCTGGCACAGAAGCCACCATGAGTGCTATTCGCTTAGCTCGTGGTTACACTAACCGTGATAAAATTTTAAAATTTGAAGGTTGCTATCATGGTCATGCTGACTCATTACTAGTTAAAGCGGGCTCTGGTGCATTGACTTTAGGTGTACCAAACTCTCCAGGTATTCCTGCTGATTTTGCCAAGCACACGCTAACCGTTAGCTATAATAACATTGAGCAAGTAAAAGAAATTTTTGCTGAATACCCCGATCAAATCGCCTGTATTATCGTTGAACCAGTAGCTGGTAATATGAATTGTATTCCTCCTGTTGAAGGCTTCCTTGAAGGCTTACGTGCAGTCTGTGATCAATACAATTCAGTATTAATTCTTGATGAAGTAATGACAGGTTTTCGCGTAGCATTAGGCGGCGCTCAAGCACATTACAATATCAAACCAGATTTAACGACCTTGGGTAAAGTCATTGGTGGTGGTATGCCAGTAGGTGCTTTTGGTGGTAAACAAGAAATCATGGATTACATTGCACCGGTAGGTCCTGTTTATCAAGCGGGTACGCTGTCAGGTAACCCAATAGCCATGGCCGCAGGTCTTGCCTCGTTAACAGAGTTAGCGACAGGTGATAAGCATCAACAACTATCCGCTGCCACTGAAAAATTAGCAATGGGCTTAAAAGCAGCAGCAGAACGACATGGTGTTAACTTAAGTATTAACTATGTGGGTGCTATGTTTGGTTTTTTCTTCACTGACGACGATCAACCGATAACGACATTTGAACAAGTAATGGCATGTGATAGTGATAAATTTAATCGCTTCTTTCATTTAATGCTTGAGCACGGTGTTTATCTTGCACCATCAGCATTTGAAACCGGGTTTTTATCTACCGCTCATACCGATGACATTATCGAGAAAACCCTTGAAGCTGCGGCGAAGTGTTTCACACAACTGTAAAATATAGAGGTTCTAGATTCTAGGTGCTAGGTGCTAGGTTAAAAGCCTAGTACCTAGTCTTTTAACAAATAAACTTATCAAATAACTGCACCGTTACCACTTCCCCAGCAGTTACTGATCCCTGATCCGAAGCCAAAACAATAAAACAATTCGCGTGTGCTAAACTAGATAAAATACCTGAACCTTGCGAGCCCGTTGAGACAACAATATTTTCTCCCTGATCATTTACACTTAATATGCCCCGTTGAAAGTCCATACGTCCAGGGGATTTTCTTAAATCACTGGTACATTTAACTTGTAATATTGTACGCTTTAACGGCTGTGCATTTTGCATTTTAGTCAAAGCAACCAAAGCCAGTTGATGAAACGTTACTAATGCTGAAACGGGGTTGCCCGGTAAACCAAAAAAGATGCTGTTAGGCAACTTGCCAAAAGCAAATGGCTTACCTGGTTTCATCGCTATTTTCCAAAAACCAATTTCACCCAAATCATCTAATACCGTTTTAGTATAATCCGCATCACCTACAGAAACACCACCAGATGAAATTACCGCATCAGCTTGTTTATCAGCACTAACAAAAGCCGCTTTTATTGCATCAAAGTCATCTTTAATCACACCAAAATCAATTATCTTAACATCTAGTGTTTCTAACATGCCTCGTAGCACAAAACTATTACTCTCATACATATCACCGGAATTTAGGGCTTGTTCTGGTAATTTAAGTTCATCACCTGTGGCAATTAACGCTACCGTTAATTTGCGATAAACACGCACTTCACTGATACCTAACGAGGCTAAGATACCAATATCTACTGCTGATATTTTATGTCCTTTAGCTAGTACTTGTTGCCCTAATTGAATATCTTCACCCGCTTTACGGACATGGGAACCAAACTGTTTTTCATTTAAGAAAATAATGTCATCTTCATTCGCTTCAACATTTTCCTGCATTTCAACACTATCACAACAAGATGGCATTTTAGCCCCTGTCATAATACGAATACATTCACCTAATTGACATGTTCCTTGAAAAGGTGCGCCTGCCATAGAACGACCCACTAAGGTTAATGTTTTACTTTGCTGTAAACTTTCAAGTGCAAAAGCATAACCATCCATCGCAGAATTATCATGATTAGGTACATTAAGCGGACTAGATATATCTTCTGCTAATACAGCGTTCATCGCTTGTGCTATTACTATATTAATGATTTCAGTAACAGGGGTTATTTGTGACAACATATTTTGCAACGCCTGTTCATAAGGCAACAGACCAGGGGCAGAACAACAATCAGACATAAAGTACTCACTTAGCGTTAATTTAATATAAATAGCTATTTTCAATGGTGCTAGTATCTCTCAATTTCGCAATAAAGTAATAGTGATTTAACTGTTTATGCTAATTAAAAAGAATAAATGTATTTATGATTAAATGATATATACTTAACGTTGGTCATACGACTAAAAATAAATAATTTACACCGAGCTGTAATTGCTAACACCGAGATTTTCACAAATAAGGTCAAGTAATTATAAGCCGTAGCAGATATTTTTTTAAATAGCTTGCTGCCAGGGTTAACAAGGAAACACGTTAGCCTCCCACATTTGGAAAGGTGACATGTTAACAGACAACTTCGGCCGCAGATTTTATTATCTGCGCCTATCAATTACTGACGTATGTAACTTCAGTTGCAATTACTGCCTACCTGACGGTTATCAATGTGATACTCCGCGTGATTTTATGTCATTACCTGAAATACAGCGGGTAACTGCTGCTTTTGCCAGTTTAGGTACAGAAAAAATTCGCATTACCGGTGGTGAACCAGCACTTCGTAAAGACTTACCTGACATTATCAATCTTTGTAAACAAACCCAAGGAATTAAAAAAGTTGCGGTTACCAGCAACGGTTTTAAATTACCTGAACATTTGCCGCAGTGGTTAGATGCGGGGATTGATGCCATAAATATCAGCATTGATAGTTTAGATCCCCGTAAATTTCTTGCCATTACCGGCCATAATAAACTTGATACCATTTTAAAGGGTATTGACATAGCACTAGCTGATGGCCGTCCGAGCGTCAAAGTAAATACAGTGTTGATGCGTGAATACAGTGGTCTAGATATTCAAAGCTATTTAGATTGGTTAAAAGACACACCCGTCACCTTACGTTTTATCGAGTTAATGCAAACCGGTGATAATCAAAAGTTTTTTGATGCACAACATGTGCAAGGTTCTCGTATCAAGCAAAATTTAATTCTTGATGGTTGGTTACCCGTCATTCAAGACAAAACAGCGGGACCTGCTCAAGAATTTTATCACCCTGATTATAAAGGCCGTATCGGCCTAATCATGCCCTATTCAAAAGATTTTTGTGAAAGCTGCAACCGTTTACGCGTAAGTTCATCAGGTAAACTACATTTATGCCTGTTTGGTGAAAGTGGCCTGTCTTTACGTGAGCAATTGCAATCGGACGATATTGAGCCATTACAAGCTAAAATCTTGTCATTATTAGGCGACAAAAAAGCCACCCATTTTTTACATGATAAGCTAACCGGCGCTACTAAGCACTTGGCTATGTTAGGCGGTTAGTATGATTTCTTTTAAAACAGATTTTTCAGGTAACGATTCAGGTGATTTTTCAAACAATGAGTGTTTAGGTGTTGTGCTAGCAGGCGGATTATCTTCTCGGATGGGTAAAGATAAAGCTAAATTGCTGCGCAATACGACTGATATGCTTAACTTTTCTAAGCAAATACTTATTAATTCAGGTATCAATAATATTGTGGTTAGTGGTGATGAGTATGATATACCAGACAAGGTCAAAAAAAGTGGTCCTGTTGGCGGGATTTATAGCGTGTTATCTAGCTTTCCTCAGGCTAAATCATTATTGATCCTGCCTGTTGATTTACCCTTTATGACCACAAAAATCTTAGCTAATCTCCGCATCAAAGGTGAATTGAGCCAAAAAGCTACCTATTTTGAAGGTCATAACATTCCATTATATTTACCTAACAATGCCTATATTGAAATGTTTTTTTCAACCGTTTTTTCCAATAATTTACTAGCAAACGACTTCCTAACAAACAGCGGTAAAGTTTCAGGAAAAACAACGAAAAAAAATGGCCCTTCAATAACAGCATTACTACAACAAATACCACACCAAGCGATTCAATGTGCTGATAGTAAAGCTTTATTTAATACCAACACGCCTGAGCAATGGCAGCAGGCAACAGCGCAGCTTAATTTTTAAACGCTTAATTTATTTTATAAATTCACTTATACATAAACTTATATATTAGTAAAAGGAACCATTATGTCAGCACACGGCGGCAAAACGTTTATCCCTTTAAATATTGCGGTATTAACCGTATCAGATACACGCAACGAATCAAACGATACCTCAGGTCAAGCCTTGGTAGAACGCTTAGAAACGGCAGGCCATAACCTAGCCGATAAAGCCATTGTGATTGATGATGTTTACCAACTACGCGCCCAAGTGTCTAAATGGATAGCAGACAATAGCATTAACGCTATAATTTCAACCGGTGGTACGGGTTTTACCGAACGCGATAATACACCCGAAGCACTGATGCCATTATTTGATAAAAATATTGAGGGTTTTGGTGAAGTCTTTCGCCACGTATCATTAGCCGAAATTGGTACTTCAACCATTCAATCACGCGCCTTTGGTGGTATAGCTAACAAAACAGTGGTTCTGTGTGTTCCAGGTTCAACCAATGCCTGTAAAACGGCTTGGGATAAAGTGATTAAAGAACAGCTAGATGCTAGTCATAGACCTTGTAATTTTGTGCCTCATTTGAATATTTCAGCTGAACAATGTGAGACTCGCGGCTAATGAGTAATTCAACTACCTCGGCGCCAGAATTAAGTCACCTTAATCAGCAAGGCGAAGCCAATATGGTTGACGTCACCGAAAAAGCGATGACTTCACGTACGGCAACCGCGCAAGGGTTCATTAAAATGAATAGTGCAACCTTTGAGCTAATCACCACAGGCAAGCACAAAAAAGGTGATGTTTTTGCCGTAGCACGCATTGCGGGTATTCAAGCCGCAAAAAAATGCAGTGACTTAATTCCGTTATGTCATCCATTAATGCTGAGTAAGGTACAAGTTGATTTCACCTTAGACACTGAGAACTCATCAGTAAAAGTAACAAGCTTATGCCGATTAACTGGACAAACTGGCGTAGAAATGGAAGCGTTAACCGCTGTTTCTGTCGCCTGCTTAACCTTATTTGATATGTGTAAAGCCGCCGATCCAGGGATGGAAATTTCGGGTATAAAAGTGTTAACTAAAGAAGGTGGTAAATCAGGCCATTGGCAAGCGAACTAGTTTCCAATTTCCAATAAAATTGTAGGGGAAAATTATGATCAACGTTGTTTTTTTTGCCGCGCTACGCGAGCAATTAGATTGTAGTGAATTAACCGTAAACAGTGAAAATATCACTACCGTGGCTGATTTAAAAAATCAATTAGCCAGTAAAAATGAGCAATGGCAATCGATCTTTGGCAACACCTCATTATTGAGTGCAGTAAATCACGAGTTGGTTGATAGCGAACAATCAATTAAATCGGGTGACGAAGTGGCTTTTTTCCCACCCGTTACTGGTGGGTAGATAGCGTAAAGAGCAAAATATGAATCAAGAAATATCCATACAAAGTGCCGATTTTAGTTTGGCTGACGAAGTTGCTTTGCTTGAGCAAGATAATGCGATTGATGGCGCGGTCGTCACTTTTACTGGCCGTGTAAGAAATAAAAATAATGGCATGAATGTCAGTGGCTTAACATTAGAGCATTATCCGGGTATGACAGAAAAGTCATTAACGAAGATCATTAAAATCGCTAAAGCGCGTTGGGATATTGGCCGAGTCAAAGTAATCCATCGTATTGGCGAACTAAATATTGGCGATCAAATTGTTTTTGTTGGTGTAACCAGTAAACACCGACTCGATGCTTTCGCCGCGAATGAATTTATTATGGATTTTTTAAAAGTTCAAGCACCCTTTTGGAAAAAAGAACGTACTGACCAAGGCGAATCTTGGCTTGATGCAAAAACAACTGACGATACTAAAGCGCAAAAGTGGTGAGTTAAACAATGAACTTATCAAGGCTAAACCCACTAAACCTTCTTTGCTCTCTTGTGTTTATTAGCATTAATTGCATGAGTATTAGCTGTATGAGCACTAGCTTTGCCTCGAATGATAATATAGAAAACCCCTTACGTATTGCCGTTGCTGCAAATTTTACTCCTGCATTAAAAGAGTTACTGCTTGAGTTTCATCAGAAAAAAAATATTAACTCGCAAATTATTAGTGGCGCTAGTGGGGCTTTATTTTTACAAATTAAGCATGGCGCCCCTTTCGATATATTCATATCTGCCGATAGCGTTAGGCCTAAACTACTCGAACAGCAAGGTTTTACACTAATCGGCAGTCGAAAAACTTATGCTATTGGTCAGTTAGCTTTGTTATCAATGAATAGCCAAGCACAATTAAGTGACTTAGCGCTAACTTTACAAAAAATACCAAAACACTTTGCTATTGCCAACCCTGATACCGCACCTTATGGCAAAGCCGCAAAACAAACATTGCAACATTTAGGCTTATGGCAACTATATCAAAACAGCTTAATTACCGGTATTAACATTAATCAAACCTTCACCCAAGTACGAAGCCAAGCAGTAAATAGTGGCTTAGTGGCCAATAGTCAACTGGTAATTAACAAGCTAGCTGGAGCAATTATTCCCAGTAGCTATCATCAACCTATACAGCAACAATTAGTTATTATTAAAAATCGGAATAATATTGATCATGCCAAACGGTTAAGCCAATTTTTGTTATCGACAGAAATTCAACAAAAAATAGTCAACTTTGGTTACGCTGACAATGCGCCTCCTGAACAGTCTATTCAACCGTTAACTCAACCATTAATACTAAATGGGAAAAGTCATGCCAAGCCCTGATCTTCTAGCCCTCACAGTAACCTTAAAAATGGCAGCACTCACAACGGTGATCTTGCTATTGATTGGTACGCCACTGGCTTGGTTTCTCGCTAAAATGACCAGTCGCTTTAAAGTGATTATTGAAGCCGTCGTTGCCCTCCCCTTAGTTTTACCGCCAACCGTATTAGGTTTTTATTTACTAATCTCCTTTTCACCGCAGTACTTGCCCGGCCAAATGTGGCAGCAAGTAACAGGACAACAACTTGCTTTTAGTTTTTCAGCGATTGTTATTGGCTCAGTGTTATATTCGCTACCTTTTGTCGTACAACCGTTACAAAAGGCGTTTGAACAATTAGGTGATCCGTTATTAGAAGCAGCTACTATGTTAGGCGCAGGGCCTATAGATAGGTTTTTCACCATAGTGTTACCGTTAACTAAGGCCAGCTTTATAACCGCTGCCAGCTTAGGCTTTGCCCATACGGTAGGCGAATTTGGCGTGATATTAATGATAGGGGGTAATATTCCCGGTGAAACCCGCGTATTATCGATAGCCTTATTTGATCACGTAGAAGCATTTGATTATGCCAAAGCGCATGTGCTTGCTATTAGCTTGCTTATTGGTTCAATGATTTTGTTAGCCTCAGTGTATTTGTTAAACCTTCCGCGCCAAAAACCAGGGAAAGTGAGCTAACTAATGACGACACTCAACCTAGATTTCAACTTAGATTATAAAAGGTTTAACTTTACTATTAATCAAGCAATTGATTTAACAGGTATCACCGGGGTTTTTGGTCATTCTGGCTCAGGTAAATCCACACTACTAAGAGCTATTGCAGGTTTAGAGAAAAATATTACTGGTTCGATAATTTTTAATGAAAAAACCTTAATCGATACTTCACAAAATTTATGTGAAAAGCCTGAACAACGCAATATCAGTTTAGTGTTTCAAGACAGCCGTTTATTTCCTCATTTAAACGTTCGCGATAATTTAAAGTACGCAGCTAAGCGCTGTGTAAATAGTCAACTCAAGCTCAATAAAATACTCACGTTAACCGAATTAGACGATTTAGCTGATGCCAATGTGACTGACCTTTCTAGCGGTCAAAAGCAACGCGTTGCCTTAGCACGCGCCTTATTAACTGAGCCCAAATTATTACTACTTGATGAACCATTAAGCGCCCTTGATCAAGTCAGTAAAATCAAGCTATTGGACTTAATTGTTAAAGTACAGCAACAACTTAACTTACCTGTTCTCTACGTTAGCCACTCTTTAGATGAGCTACAACAAGTGTGTGATAACATGTTGATATTGTCACAAGGCAAGATAATAAATTATGGTAATATTCACCACACTATTCACCAACTAAACTTTCTTTCAGCTCGTTTAACGAGTGAACAATTAATCCATCAACAAACTAGTTTGTCTTTACCGATAGCAAATACAGACAATGGCGAAGGCTTAATGGTATTAGCCCTTGCTGAGCAGGAAATTTTATTACCACGTATATCGGGTAACTTGACCAAGCATCAGCAGCTACGTTGCTTTATTCTGGCTAGCGATATTAGTATTTGCTTATCTGAATCCAAAAATAGCACCATAGTTAATCATCTATCAGGGTCTATTAAGGCAATAGAGTCGAGCACTTTAGATGAGTCTACGCATTCTGTATTAGTTACCGTGCTTTGTTCAGGGCAAGAGTTTTTTGTGCACATCAGTACTTATTCACAACAAAAGTTAGCGCTATGTATAAATCAGCAAGTGTATTTACAGTTTAAAGCTGGTGCCGTACGAACGTATTTATACTAACATTTTAGGTTTT